>JBFWIG010000260.1:0-3959 GCA_050256115.1 Bacteroidales bacterium
AGAACTGTTACCTTGGTGATTTTGGTGCCCATGGTTTTTACAATGCGCCATCCGCCGCACATGGTACCCAGCCCGATGGCCGAGAAGCAGGTGAGCGGAATCCAGTTGGGCATAGCATTTACCGACTCTATTTTGCCTGCGGCAATCATGGCGGTGGCAATAATACCCATCACTTTTTGCGAGTCGTTGAGTCCGTGGCCCAAACTAAACAGCCCCGACGAAACCAGCTGTAACTTGGCAAACAGCCGCTCCGATTTTCGGGCATGCCGGTTTCGGAATCCCCACAACACCGCCAAGGTAATCAGCAGCGAGATCACCATACCGATAATGGGCGCCAACACAATAAATGCGGCAATTTTAAGAATCACCCCCAGATGGATCGACCCGAAACCGGCTCCGCAGATGGCGGCTCCCGCAAACCCGCCTATGAGGGTGTGCGAAGAGGAGGAGGGGATGCCGAGCCGCCAGGTGAGGAGGTTCCAGGTAATGGCCGCAATTACGCCTGCAAGAATGATGGGCAGTGTGATAAATTGTTCGAGTACCACCTTCGACACCGTATTGGCAATGCCAAATTCGCCGATAATAAACTTGGCCACAAAGAAGGCAATAAAGTTGAAAGAGGCCGCCCATAATACCGCCTGAAACGGCGTAAGAACCCGGGTAGAGACAATGGTGGCAATGGAGTTTGCCGCGTCGTGAAAACCGTTTATAAAATCGAAAACGATGGCCAGAATAACAACAAGCGCAAGGAGAGTCATGCCCGGTCAGATATCAAGCGTACTTAACAATGAGCGTTTTCAGCACCTTGGCTACCGTATTCAGGCGGTTAACCGACTTTTCGAGCTCCTGAATAATCTCCTTCAGCTTAATCAGCTCGGCCACCGACGACTCCTCGCGGAAAAGATTCATAATGGCTGTTTCATACACCACGTCGGCCTCCTCTTCGAGCCGCTTCACCTCCTTACAGTGGGCGGCCAGCGGGGAGTTGTTTTTGCGCAACGTAGAGAGGGTGTGAATGGCTTTTTGCAGCTCAACCGCGCCCAGATAGACAATCTCTGAGAGGCGGGTAGAGCCGGCATGTTGATTCTTGGGGGCATAGAGCAACACCTTTTGGGCCGATCGGTTCATGGCATCAATAGCGTCGTCGAGCGAATCGGAGAGTTCGTGAATATCCTCGCGGTCGAAAGGAGTAATAAAAGTGTCGTTGAGGGCCTTCGAAATTTTCCCGGCAATCTTATCGCCTTTTACCTCTTCGGCTTTGATGAGTTTACACAAGTTGCGAATCTCTTCGGGATTTTCGCTCACAAACAGATCGCGGAGCAGAGCAGAGGCATTTACCAGTACGATAGCTGCCTCTTCGAACATCGGCAGAAATTTTACATCCTTCGGCGAAAAGATGCTCAGAATATTATTGAACTTCATGGGTTAGTTGCGTTATCACACCAACAAATATAGCTTTTCTTTTGGCCCGAAGCCTCTCCTTTGCCCTCCGATTTTGGGCCGATAACCCTTTTTTCTTGTAACTTCGACCCGATTTATCTGCAATCTTACCCCATTGTGTTGAGTTTCGACCATAACGAACGGGCTTTGTGGGCCTTCCGCTATCTTCGCGAGACCCACCAAAATCTATTTCTCACCGGGAAGGCCGGCACCGGGAAAACCACCTTCCTGGCGCAGCTGCGCACATCCCTGCCCAAAAGGATCGTGGTGCTGGCGCCTACAGGGGTTGCCGCTGTGAGGGCGGGCGGCGTTACCATCCACTCCTTCTTTCAACTCCCCTTTACCCCCTACCTTCCCGGTTCAACCTATGTGTCGGCCATGGAGGGGAGCGAGAAACGGTATGCCCGTAAATTTTCGGCCGAGAAGATCCGCCTCTTCCGCAGTATAGATCTGTTGGTAATCGATGAGGTGAGCATGGTGCGGGCCGATCTGCTCGACGCAGTAGACAATGTGCTCCGGAAGTTTCGCAACAGACAGCTCCCTTTCGGGGGCGTTCAGCTGCTGCTGGTGGGCGATCTGCAGCAACTTCCGCCAGTGGTTCAGGATGCGGAGTGGGATCTTCTTCGAAATGTCTACAACTCACCCTTCTTTTACGACAGTATCTCGCTGCAAGAGGCCGGATTTGTGACCATCGAGTTAGAAACCATCTATCGCCAGAGCGAGGGGCGCTTTATCGGTGCTCTTAACCAGATACGCGAACAGCGAGCCACGCCCGAAACCCTCAACCTGTTAAACAGCCGTTTAGAACCGGGTTTCAGTTCGGACCAATATATAACCCTGACCACCCATAATGCACAGGCACAGCACATAAACGACACCAAACTGGAGGCCCTCGGAGGCACCCTGCGCAGCTATCAGGCAGTGGTGGAGGGCGATTTCCCCCCCTTCAGCTTCCCTACCGAAGCGCTGTTGGCCCTGAAAGAGGGAGCCCGGGTGATGTTCTTACGAAACGATATATCGCCCGTGAAGCGCTTTTTTAACGGGAAGATAGGTACGGTAATTCGTTTTGCCGAGCAATCTATTGAGGTATTGCCCGATGGCGATACCGAACCGGTAAGGGTCGAGCCTGAAGCGTGGCACAACACCCGTTATCATCTCGAGCCCTCTACAGGCATGATTACCGAAACAGTGATTGGGAGTTTCAAACAGTTTCCGTTGCGTTTGGCGTGGGCCATCACCATCCATAAAAGCCAGGGGCTCACCTTCGAAAAGGTGATTGTCGATGCCGGACGTGCCTTTGCCCACGGGCAGGTTTACGTGGCACTGAGCCGCTGTCGGTCGCTCGAAGGGCTGGTGTTGCGCACCCCCATTACCCGCGAGGTCGTGTTGGGCGACAAGGGGGTAACCGCCTTCCTGCGCCAAAACGGGCAGCGCGACCCCGACCCGCAGGCATTTGCCGAGGCCCGCAGGGCCTACGTTCGCCGATTGGTTTACGAAATGCTCGACTTTACCCCCATTGCCTCGCTTGCACGTAATCTGATGTGGCAGCTCCGCGAACACCATCAGATCCTCTTTGGCCCGCTTACAGCGCATCTGCCGCGGTTAGCGCAGCAGTTTGATGAGGAGGTGGTACGGGTGTTTGAGCGCTTTACCCCCGAACTCGAACGGCTATTTCACGGACAAGCTGATCCGGAATCCTATCCCACCCTGCAAGACAGAGTAACCCGGTCGGCCCGCTATTTTGCCGATCGGATCCATGCCATCTGGGGAGACCAATCCCTACTCCGTTTCGAGACCGACAATAAGGCAGTAAAGAAAAGTTGCAAAGAGTTGATCGGGCGGCTCGATGAGGCGCTGCTACTGAAAAATGCCTTGCTTTCGGCTTCGACCCAACACTTTTCTGCAGCCAACTATCTGGATACAAGGGCAAAAGTGTTGGCTGCCCCCGATGCCCGGAAGGCCAAAAGCGCCGAAGGAGGCAAGAGGAGTGGCAAGGGCGATCCCGATGTAGATGCGTTGACGGACGAAGCGGCCGGCCTGGCCGAAGCGTTAAAACGGTTGCGACGTGAGTTGGCCGCAGAAAAAGGGATTCCGGCCTACCGCATCTTTCCCCAAAAGTGCCTGGCCGATCTCATCGAAAAACAGCCTGTTACCCTGAGAGAGCTGGAAAATGTGCACGGTATGGGAAAAGTACGGGCACAACAGTTCGGCACGCAGATTCTGGAGGTGATTCTCTCATACCGCGGGTTGCTATGAAGATCTTGTGGCTCGACATCAACGCCTCGTATGGTCACGCTTCGCTGGCGCTTCCGGCTATCCATGCGCAACAGCGCGAGCTCAGAGACAGTAAGGGCTTTGTTATAGAAACCGATTGGTCGGTACTGTCGGCAACTACACAAGCCGATCCCGGTTTTCTGGCGGCCGAAGCGGTTGCCGGCAAGCCCGATCTGGTGCTCACAACCCTGTGGCTCTTTACCCGGGAGATGGTGCTCAAAGTGCTTTCGCGGATTAAGGCGCTG
>JBFWIG010000261.1:0-3956 GCA_050256115.1 Bacteroidales bacterium
TATACTGATGAATAAGCCGGATGCCGTTAGGGAGGTTGATATTTTGGAAGGTCATGAGGTTTGAATCGTTGGGCAAATTTACTGAAACTGCCCGAATTATTACGTACTGCTTTTTTTCGGCCAAAAATCGAAAAATTGTTTGTGCAAATCGCGAAAACCTCTATATTTGCACCTCGAAAATGAGGGTACCATAGCTCAGTAGGTAGAGCAACGGACTGAAAATCCGTGTGTCCTTGGTTCGATTCCGAGTGGTACCACCTTCAACAGGGCATAAAAGCCCGCAAGATCCCCGAACTGTCAATGTCTCGGGGATTTTTGTTTATCTCCGGGCGTGCTGTAAGGTTGGATAAAAAGATTTATGTAGGCAGACCATCTTCAGCCCGGAGTGAGGTAAGCCACTCCTCTATTTTGTGCAGACGAGGCACGCTGCCCGAGCTCTTTATTTGGCCATTTATCCACAAGATTGGTGTCATGATAATTCCGGCTTCTTTTGCTCGACTTTCGAAGGGACGCAGGAGTAGGTCTAGTTCGTACGACCAGTTACAGGTATTGAACCTTTTGTATTCTCGATTCTCCTCCCTTGCCTCGTTATATTCTATCCGCGACATCCTTTCAAATTCAATTTCTATCCCGATCTGTTTAGAGACATCTTTGGCGGTTCCGGCTTTTAGACCGGAGGGCGAAAGGCATGCCGTAGCCTCCTTGTCAGTATAAGCAAAATGTTGTATCGTGGCTTCTAGGCCCATCTCATCTACCATTTTTGTAATCGCGTTATAGAGCAGCGAACAGCGGGGGCAAGCAGGCCGGGTGCCGATAATGGTAATTGTATGCATGGGAGAAAGGAGTTATTGCTGTTTGTCTATAAGCATTTCAGATGAGAAGGGGCTGTAGGGCCACCCAGGTCGAGGCCGTTAGTATCGCAATATTTCTCTTCAGGTTTATACGAAATGCCCAGTTGATTTAGCAGTGGTTCTACCGACACTTGATGCACCTGAAGGCCAATATCCCAAGGATTATAACCTAGCAATAACCCGGCCAGCTCCTCAAAGGTGAGAACCGGAATTCCGTATCCGTTTTCGCCATAAGTTTTTTCCTCCATCTCGGCAATCGTGTATTGCCACCGATCAAGGAAAAAGGTGCAACCTGGACAGTTGGCAATAATCAGGTCGGGATGAAACGGTTCCATCGAATCGAACTTGATTTTGGAGTTGCCCACTGAGTAACCCCGGTTCGATTTTAGCAGATATTGCCGAAACCCAAAGCCGCAACAGTGGCGGCGTTCCGGATAATCTACCTGTTTCCCTCCCCATGTATCAACCAGGCCGCTTAAAACCGACGGGTACTCTGCACCTCCGATCCCCTCTTCAGGAAAGATTTTTGCGTAGTGGCATCCAACGTGGTCTACCACCCCAAGAGGGTTGCCGGTTTTTGCGTTGACCAATCGGAATTTGGCTTGCTCGGAAATCTCTTGTCGGAATTTATAGATGATGTCACTACTGTGTACCAGATTTTCAGGAATTTCGAAGGTTAGGCCTGTTGCCCTTTTCAGTGCTTCACGGGTTTTCTCCTCCTGTTCTGGAAACTGTTTCCAGGTTTCCAGAATCTCTTTATAGATACCAAAGGAGGTAACGCACGAGCAAACAAAGTTCTTATATCCGGCCTCATTCATTAGTGCAAATTGTCGTGCCACTACGGTCATAGTGGTTTCGAAGGGAATGATTCCGGAGTGGTAGGCAATACCTGTACAGGAGGTCTGGCGGGCGTCGTCGAATATATCTTTTCCCAGGTTGTTGCGCATGATTTTCAAAAAGAGCTCTTCGGCAGCGGGGAAGAAATTTTGTCGTATACAACTTCTGGCAAAATAGAAGTGGTTATCGGCAATCTCCTTCTGGTACTCTTTCCATCCGGGGTTTTCGGAAAGCTTCATCGAAAGTCCTTTTATTGATGTGGTTAACTGTTTTCCAGATGTTCCAGATACTCATCGACGGTAAGGCCCGATTCGTCGGCCTTTTGGGCAGTGAGTTGCTCCATCTTCCTGAAACGTTCGCTGGCCCCCGTCTCGTCGAAGATGCGCTGTAAATCGTTCAGCGAACTATCGGGAATCTGCCGAAGACCTCCTTTCTCCTTCTGCTTGTAATGCGATCCCAGCCGATCAAGCAGTTTTTGGCGGTTCTCGCGCATCCAATCCCACACAGGTCCTTGCTCCGGGTAGCGATGGGTGTCGATCTGATCGATGTATACACAGTAGCCGTATTCCAGAATATGTTTGCCAATGGTATTCCTGAGGGCCAGTTGTTTTCTGCCTTGATTGCTCTCCATGTAGTAACCTGTATCCATAGATAAATTTCTGAGAGCCTGAACAATATAGCCGGGAGTGTTTCCTCTGGGGCAACGTGTTTTACACGAAAGGCATTCTCCGCAGTACCAGATGGTATTTCCCTTTAACAGTGATTCTATCTCTTTTTCGTTACCCTGTTGTACCGTGTCGATAATTTGGCGCGGGTCGTATTCGCACATGGCTGCGGCCGGGCAGATGGCAGTACACACACCGCAGTTGATACAGGCTTTAAGCCCCTCTATTACCCTTACGTCGTTTTGCAGCCTTTCGACTAGTGATTTCATGGGCTATCCTACTTTTGGTAAGTCAAATTTAGCTATTTATCAAGTCATATACCCATCCGGCTGTATCGCCCACCACTTTTCGACAAATAATTTTATGGTGTTTCCGTTCAGCGACGTCAGCTTCGGTTGCAAACTTTTTGAGTAAAGCATAGCAGTTACTTGTGCCGTGATGCGACTCTACCGTTCTGTTTAACTCTCGTACTTTTTTATATGCGTTGAGTTTGTTCTCCATATCATCGGGAAGGGTGTTTCCATATTTTAGCCCCAATACCATAAAACCACCGGTAACGGCTCCACACTTTTCGCGTAGCCGCCCCATTCCGCCGCCGAAAGTCGAAGCAATTCGTTTTGCTGTAGTGTTGTCGAGATCGAATTGTGCCGCAAAGGTGAGTAGAACCGATTGTGAACAAGCATAGCCCTGATCGAAAAGTGTTTGTGCCTTCTCAATGGCCTCTTCTCTAGTCATCATTATTTTCTCTTTTTCCATCCTTTCAGTTTTTCCAGTCTACTGATAAAGAGATCCGCTCTCTTCTGTTGCTACCGCTTCTGCTCTCTCCATCACCGTTTCCCAGATGGACTTTGCCATTTTGGCGGGTTCCGATTCCGGATCCCACTCCACAACACTTTTACAGTGAACCATGGCCTCGACAATATTCTCACTAAAGGGGATCTTTCCTATCATTTCTATGCCCTTGTCGAGGCACCAAGTTTCGATTTTCTTGCTTATGGCAAGATTCAGATCGCACTTATTTATCACCACATAGCATGGTATGTGAAAATTTGCTGTCAGTTCTACCAAACGTTTCAAATCGTGTAGCCCCGATTGCGAGGGCTCAGTAACGGCCACAACCATTTTGGTGCCGGTTATCGACGCAATGGCCGGACATCCTGTGCCCGGAGGCCCGTCGATAATGATTACTTCGCTGTGGGTTTCTGCTGCTACTTTTCGTGCCTCTTCTCTCACCAGGCTTACCAATCGGCCCGAATTTTCTTCGCCCGGCGCCAATCGGGCATAGATTAGCTTTCCATTGCGGTAATTGCCAATGTACCAGCGACTTTTCTGGCTGGGCATCATTGTTATTGCCTGTTCGGGGCAGATTCTTGCGCAGAGTTTGCAACCATCGCAGGCAATCTCATCAATCCAAATTCGATCTTCTTTAAGTGAAATGGCGTCGAAACGGCAATAGGAGGCGCAGAGTCGACAATCTGTACATAACGAATAGTCAATTACTGCTGTGTGACCCGACAGAAAGGGCTCTTCTACGTAGTTTTCCGGTTGTAGAATCAAGTGGAGGTTGGCAGCATCTACATCGCAGTCTACAACCACCCGTTTC
>JBFWIG010000262.1:0-3955 GCA_050256115.1 Bacteroidales bacterium
GTGCTGAGCGAAATGAAGCTCAAGGGCGAAAAAATAGCCATGCTTACCGCATACGACTATTCCATGGCTAAAATTCTTGACGGGGCCGGGATCGATGTGATTCTCGTGGGCGATTCGGCCGCTAATGTTATGGCCGGACATGTTACCACCCTTCCCATTACCCTCGATCAGATGATCTATCATGCTGCCTCGGTAGTGAAAGGGGTGAAAAGAGCGCTGGTGGTATCAGACCTCCCTTTTGGAACCTATCAGGGAAATTCGAAAGAGGCACTCCATTCGGCCATCCGCATGATGAAGGAGTCGGGAAGCGAAGCCATCAAAGTAGAAGGAGGCAAAGAGATCAGCGAGAGTATTACCCGAATCCTGAGTGCAGGTATCCCGGTAATGGGGCATTTGGGATTAACACCCCAATCTATTAATAAGTTCGGTACTTACACTGTGCGTGCACGTGAAGAGGAGGAGGCCAATAAATTGATCGACGATGCCCATATCCTGGAAGAGTTAGGTTGTTTTGCCGTTGTTCTGGAGAAGATTCCCGCCAAGCTGGCCGCAAGGGTCACCTCCGAACTCAAGATTCCGGTTATCGGAATCGGAGCCGGACCGGGTGTCGACGGACAGGTGTTGGTGGTACACGATATGCTGGGAATTTCGCAAGCCTTCTCTCCCCGCTTTTTGCGTCGTTACTGCAATCTGAGCGAAGAGATAACCAATGCTGTTCGCGCCTATATCAGCGATGTCCGAACCCTCGACTTCCCCAACGAGAGGGAGCAATATTGAGATACCAAAACATGGAGGTATTATACGAAGACAACCACTTAATCCTGGTTAACAAAAGGGCTGGCGAGATTGTGCAGTTCGACAAAACGGGCGACACCCCACTGGAGGAGGAGGTTAAACGCTATCTAAAAGAGAGGTATCACAAACCGGGCGAGGTCTTTCTGGGGGTTGTGCACCGAATAGATCGTCCGGTAAGCGGAGTGGTTCTCTTTGCCAGAACCTCCAAAGCATTGGTACGTCTCAATGAGATGATGCAGACGCGAGCCGTAAAGAAGTGCTACTGGGCGCTGGTTTGCGAAAAACCGCCACAGCAAGAAGAGACGTTAACACACTACCTGTTCAGAGATAGCCGGACTAACAAAACAAGATGTTTTCCCAATCCCGGAAAGGAGACAAAAAAAGCCGTCCTTCACTATCGTCTCATTGGCGCTACGCAACGCTACTGGTTGCTGGAGATAGATCTTGAAACCGGACGCCATCACCAAATCAGGGCACAATTGGCGGCCATCGGCTGCCCGATTAAAGGCGACCTCAAATATGGAGCTCCCCGTTCTAACCCCGACGGGGGAATATCGCTCCATGCCCGCAACATCTCGTTTCTGCACCCGGTTCAGAACATCCCCCTCTCCGTTACGGCGCCCCTGCCGTCCGATCCGCTATGGAATCTCTTCGCAGAGAGTTATAGCGGGCAGTAGAAAAAGTGGAGAAATAGTCCTATTTTTGCCAAAGGAGGAGTTAGCTATGAAAATATTCGGGATTCTGATCAGTCTGTTCCTGGCCACTTCTGCGGCACTTGCGCAAACCCCCGAGGCTTCCGGTACGCTCAGTACCAAAGCTCCTATTGTGGTTCATCGCTCGCTGCACACAGGATTTGCCTATACAAAGCATTTGGGCACCTCTACCTGGATTACCCCCCTCTTCTCTGCCGACCTTTCCGAAAGATTCACGCTTACTGCAGGCATCTCAATTATCACAGCCGACAGGTATCTGGCTGTTCCCGAATCGGATCGCTCCGAAATAGAGACAGAGGTGCGGGTAAAAAAGAAGCGGAATACCTCGGCCTGGTTTTTTGCCGAAGGCATTTACGTGGTAAATCCACGGTTGGTTGTTGCCGGCTCGATAATGCGCGAGATGACCGGATCGGGCTCGTATGCCCTTATGCCCGAACAGATTACTTCACTGGGGATGACCTATCAACTCTCCAACCGGATTACCATCGGAATGCAAATTTCCCATACGCAAGGAGACAACAGCAACTATCCGTCTACCGTTTATCCCGCTCCCTTCTATCCCATACCCGGCCCTTTTATGACCCCATACTAATGCACTGCATGGCCGGCATCTAACTCCCCTTTTGCATGACAGGCTCCCTCTACCTGATACCCAACACGCTGGGCGAAACCCCTGCACAACGACTTTTCCCGCCTTACAATCGGGAAGTGATTTGTTCTATTACCCAATTTATTGTGGAAGAGAGCCGGAGTGCGCGCCGGTTTTTGGCCACACTAAACCTCCCACACCCTATCGATACCTTACAGTTTTACGAACTGAACGAACATACCGAAGCGCGCGAAACCGAGGCTCTTATGGCGCTTTTCCGGAAAGGTGATGTTGGTTTGCTGTCGGAGGCCGGGGTACCCGGTGTTGCCGACCCGGGATCGGAGATTGTGAAGCGAGCCCATATGGCGGGAATTAAGGTAATCCCGCTTGTGGGTCCCTCCTCGATTCTGTTGGCCATGATGGCTTCGGGCATGAACGGCCAAAACTTTGCCTTTGCAGGCTATCTGCCCGTTAAAAAAGAGGCCCGGGCCGAACGAATAAAGCAGCTTGAACGGCGATCGGCCACCGAACAACAGTCGCAAATTTTTATAGAAGCACCTTACCGTAATAATGCACTCCTCGAAGAGTTGCTCCGGGTATGCCTTCCCTCTACCCGAATCTGCGTGGCGGTAGATCTGACCCTTTCCACAGAATACATTCGCACAGCCAGCCGGGCAGAATGGAAAAAAGGTCCGTTGCCGGACCTTCATAAGCGACCCACGATATGGGTCTTGAGTGCAAACTAGAGATAACAGCTATTTGGCGTAGCTGATAGCCCTGGTTTCCCGAATTACCGTAATCTTCACCTGACCGGGATAAGTCATCTCGTCCTGAATCTTTTTGGCAATCTCGTACGACAGAGTCTCGGCCTCCTTGTCATTAATCTTTTCGGATCCCACAATGACACGAAGTTCTCGTCCGGCCTGAATGGCATAGGTTTTTGTAACCCCGTTATAGGACTGCGCCAGATTTTCGAGATCTTTAAGCCGTTTGATATAGGCCTCCACAACCTCACGGCGGGCACCCGGACGGGCACCTGAGATAGCATCGCAAACCTGAACAATGGGAGCAATCAGGGTATTCATCTCCACCTCATCATGATGGGCTCCGATGGCATTGCAAATCTCCGGTTTCTCTTTGAAACGTTCGGCCAGCTTCATACCCAGAATGGCATGCGGCAATTCCGGCTCATCATCGGGCACCTTGCCAATATCGTGAAGCAACCCGGCACGTTTTGCCGATTTGGCATTAAGTCCCAGATCGGCAGCCATCACTGCACAAAGGTTGGCCACCTCGCGCGAATGTTGCAAGAGGTTCTGTCCATACGAGGAGCGATATTTCATCTTACCCAACATCCTTACCAGTTCGGGATGCAGGCCATGAATTCCAAGGTCTATGGTGGTCCGTTTGCCCACCTCGTTAATCTCCTCTTCAATCTGTTTGGTAACCTTCAACACCACCTCTTCTATACGGGCAGGATGAATACGACCATCGGTTACCAACTGATGGAGTGATAACCTGGCAATTTCTCTTCTAACCGGATCGAATGCCGACAAAATAATGGCTTCGGGCGTATCGTCGACAATGATTTCCACCCCGGTAACCGCCTCGAGCGCGCGGATATTTCTGCCTTCACGCCCAATAATTCGACCTTTAATTTCGTCGTTCTCAATATGAAACACCGTAACCGCATTCTCCACGGCAGTCTCGGCAGCTACACGCTGAATGGTTTGGATCACCACCTTTTTAGCCTCTTTCGAAGCTGTCATTTTGGCCTCCTCCATGGTCTCATTGATGAACGACATCGCCTCGGTACGGGCTTCTGCCTTTAACGATTCTACCAACTGACTCTTGGCCT
>JBFWIG010000263.1:0-3944 GCA_050256115.1 Bacteroidales bacterium
GGGCACTTACCGTGGCTGCAGACCGATTTGCACAGGGCGATTTTTCGGTACAACTGCCTGCGGTCCATTCGGGCGATGAGATTGGCCGGCTCAACAGCGCCTTTATCTCCATGCAGAGCACCCTGGCCATCACCATCGACGAATTGAGGGAGGCCTCCGAAAAGCTGCAACACTCTAACCAAAAACTGGAAGAGTACAACCGCACTCTCGAAGATAAGGTAGATGAGCGAACCGCCGAGTTGCGCAAGAAGAACGATGAACTGGTGGCGGCTCAGGCCCAACTGGTGCAGTCGGAGAAGCTGGCCTCGCTGGGTCAGCTAACGGCCGGCATTGCTCACGAGATCAAGAACCCCCTCAACTTTGTAAACAATTTTGCAGAGCTCACCATAGAACTCACCGACGAGCTTTCCGAAGAGATGGAGCGGCTTACCGCTTCGCTCCCCGAAAAAGAGCGCAACTATTATGCCTCCATCCTCTCCGACATTGCCTCGAACGCCCGCAAAATTAACGACCATGGCAAGCGGGCCGACTCTATTGTTAAGGGGATGCTGCTGCACTCACGGGGCAAAGCCGGCGATCTGCAGCCCACCGATGTGAATGCCCTCCTGGCCGAATATGTAAACCTGGGGTATCATGGCATGCGGGCGCAAGACAGCAACTTCAATGTGAAGATAGAAGCTTTGTACGACGAGACCCTTGGCCAGATAGAGGTGGTGCCGCAGGATTTGAGCCGTGTATTTCTGAATCTGATCAATAACGCCTGCTACTCCACACACGAGAAGAAAAAAGAGCAGAAAGAGGGTTATTTCCCGGTACTCACCATTACCTCGCGAAATCTGGGCGATAAGGCGGAGTTCCGTATCCGCGACAATGGTAAAGGAATTCCCCGCGAAATTACCGACAAAATCTTCAACCCCTTTTTCACCACCAAACCGGCCGGTCAGGGTACCGGGCTTGGGCTTTCGCTCAGTTACGACATCGTGGTGAATACCCACCATGGCCAACTTACCGTTAACTCGGAGGTGGGTGAATACGCCGAATTTATCATTGTTCTTCCCAAAAAATAGCCCATTATCTATGCGTGCCGAACAACAAGTTAAAATTTTAGTGGTCGACGATGAGGTCGATCTGGAATCCTTAATCCGGCAGAAATTCCGCCGGCAGATCCGCGATGAGGTGTACGATTTTGTCTTTGCCCATAACGGGCTGGAGGCGTTGACCAAACTGATAGAGTATCCGGAAATCGGCGTAGTGCTCTCCGACATTAACATGCCCGAAATGGATGGGCTCACCCTCCTGCTAAAGCTGAAAGAGCTGAAAAACCCCTCTCTCCGAACCGTTGTGGTTTCGGCCTACGGCGATATGGATAACATTCGGACCGCCATGAACCGGGGGGCCTTCGACTTCCTCACCAAACCCATCAACTTCGACGATCTGGAGATTACCATCAACAAAACGCTCGATGAGATAGCGCTGCAGCGAAAGGCCATGAAGGAGCACGACCAGCTGGTTTCGCTCAGGCACGATTTGAATATAGCACGCGAAATTCAGCTCGGAATCCTGCCTAAACTCTTCCCCCCGTTTCCGCACCGATCCGAATTTGACCTCTTCGGTTCCATGACTGCCGCAAAAGAGGTGGGCGGCGACTTTTTCGACTTTTTTCTGATAGACAATGAGAACCTGGGGCTTGTTATTGGCGATGTCTCCGGGAAAGGGATCCCTGCTGCCATCTTTATGGCAGTAAGCCGTACGCTGATCCGGGCCACCGGCCTGAAGGGTTCTGCCGCGGGCGAATGTCTTCGTTTGGTGAACACACTGCTTTGCAACGAGAGCGTTAACTCAATGTTTGTTACCGTATTCTACGCCATACTCAACACCAAAAGCGGAGAGCTGCAATATGCCAACGCCGGCCACAACCCGCCCTACCTGATCAGGAGCGGAGGGGCCCTCGAAATGCTCCCTTCGGCCGGCAATATGTTCCTGGGCTGCTTCGACACAGCCGCCTTCCAAACCCGCACCCTACAACTGCAACCCCAAGACGCCCTGCTACTCTTCACCGACGGCATCACCGAAGCCTTTAATGCCCACAACGAAATGTACGGCGAAGCGCGCCTGGAGGCCATACTCACCTCCGCCTCCGGAGATACCGCCGAAGCCCTGGTTAACCTCGTTCAGCAAGATGTAGAGAACTTCTCGGCCGGCTTCGAACAATCGGACGACATCACATTGCTGGCAATGAAGTACAATTCATTGCGCTGAATCGCAATGAATTAATGGTGAATGGTTAATGCGCTGCGCGCGAAATGGTTAAGTAATTAATGGTGAATGGTTAATGCGCTACGCGCGAAATGGTTAATGAATTAGAATGCGCAAGCGCGGGGAACGAAATTTCTCCGCGCTTGCGCGTTTAACTAATTAACCATTTGCGCAAAGCGCACAACCATTAACCATTAACCATTAACCATTAATTAACCATTATTGAACCGGCACTATCCCCTTTACCGTGGGTTCTACCGGTTGGATGGAGCCGTCGGGGGCAAAGGTGAGTTTGTCGATGCAGACTTCGCGGTTGTAGCCGGCGCTTTCGCTCATGGTGATGCCTTTGGGGCGGGTAAAGCGGTGGTAGATGATGTACCATTCGTCGCGACCCGGTATCTGAAGCACGCAGTTGTGGCCGGTACCGTAGATGCCTGCTTCGGGACGCTTTGAGAGGATCAGGTTGTTCTCGGGAATGGTGAGCGGGCCCATCGGCGAGGTGGCGGTGGCATACCTCACGCGGTATTCGGGGCTGCGGGTGTCGTTTTCCGACCAGAGGAAATAGTAGGTTCCATTGCGGTATAACACTTCGGTGCCCTCACGGAAGGTGCGGTCGGGGGTAAGAATCTTCACCTTTTTCGGGTCGAACGAAATCCTGTCGGGGTTAAGTTCTACAGCGGCCAGATAGCCGTTACCCCAATAGAGGTAACACTTTCCCGAAACCGGATCGCGGAATACATCGGGGTCGATCTCCTGACCGCCTCTGATTCCTTCGGGCTTGCTCGCAACCAATGGTGCCCCGCTGTCGGTAAAGGGACCGGTGGGGTTATCGGATACGGCCACGCCAATCTTTTGAGCAGCCGTGAAATAGTAGTAATACTTGTAGTCGTTGCCCACCTTCTCTTCCAGGATGGCCGGAGCCCATGCGTTACGCCGCCCCCAGGCCACATCGCGCGGCAGATCGAGAATCACCCCTTCGTCGGTCCAGTTCACCAGATCGGGCGAAGAGAAGGTTTTAAAGTAGGTGCCGCCCCAGCCCTGGAAGCCGTCGGAGGTGGGATAGAGGTAGTACTTTCCGGTTTTTTGGGAGTAGAGAATCTCCGGGTCGGCATAGTAACCGTCGAGGGCAGGATTGTGGGTTACCTCGGCCGAGACCTTCCAAGTGGTTTGGCCCACCCCTTTCCAGTTTACCTGATAGGTTACCAGGCCTGCCGAAAAGTCTTGCGAGTCGGCCGGGGTAATCTCAGCTCCGAAAAGTGATTTGAACTGCGGATTGACCGCCGACAGGTCACTGCCCGGTTTGAGCGGTAAAGTGAGGGTGCCCGTCTCGGCGTTAAAATCGACATTTCGGGTGCGAACCGCTTCGGCTTCGACTGAGGTAATCCCCAGCTCCTCTACCGAACCCCACTGTTTTACCAAGGCACTGAGCTCTTTTTGGGTGATGGGCACAATAGTGCCGTGACGGGGATGAAAATTCATGGAGATTGATTCATCGATTACGGCAAAGCTGTCGAGATCGGTGCTTTGGGTAAACTGGTAGGTTCCTCGGGTATAGACATCGTACATCAAAATGTAGGTGTCGCTGTTGTTCAGTTTGAACAGACACGAACCCTCAACCGCATTCCGCGTCTGCTGCAGATACTTATCTATCAGTACATACCCCTCGGTCAGCTTGTCGGATACCGCTT
>JBFWIG010000264.1:0-3941 GCA_050256115.1 Bacteroidales bacterium
GCCACCCTCATCATGATTGTAGCATTTCTCCCCCTCTTCTTTCTGTCGGGGTTGGAGGGCCGTATGCTTAAACCGCTGGGCATTGCCTTTATCGTTTCGCTCTTTGTGTCGTTGATAGTGGCAATGACGCTCACGCCTCTCCTGGCAAAGATGGTACTCTCTGACCCAAAATATCTGGCCAAAAACCAGAAAGAGAAGTGGTTAGTCCGAAAGCTCACGCACCATTACGAGCAGTCGCTCCGATGGGCCTTGCGCCACAAACGCACCGTTCTCGGTTCGATCTTAGGGCTCTTTCTTGTGTCGCTCGTGCTATTTGGTACCTTTGGACGCAGCTTTTTGCCCGAATTCAACGAAGGCGCTTTAACCCTCTCAGTGATCACACAGCCCGGCACATCGCTCGAAGAGAGCAATCGGCTGGGCAATCTGGTAGAGCGCGAACTGCTTGCCATTCCCGAGATAAGCAGCACCGCACGCCGCACCGGCAGGGGCGAACTCGACGAACACTCGCAAACCACCAACAGCGCCGAGATCGATGTGAATTTCGTTCTCCGGATGCGCAGTCAGGCCCAATTTATGGCCGACGTCCGTTCTACCCTTTCGCGTATTCCCGGCATTGCCTATACGGTTGGACAACCGCTGGGGCACCGGATAGATCATATGCTGTCCGGCACCCGGGCCAATATTGCCATCAAACTCTTTGGCGACGATCTCAACCATCTTTATACCTATGCTAATGAGATTAAGGCTGCCGTTGCCGATGTAGAAGGGTTGGTAGATCTCAATGTAGATCAGCAGGTGGAGGTGCCGCAAATCCAAATCAGGGCGCACCGCGATAAGCTGGCGCAATACGGCATTTCGGTGGCCGAATTCAACCGGTTTGTAGAGGTGGCAATTGCGGGCGAGAAGATGGCCGACATCTATGAAGAGCAGCGCAGTTTTGATCTGGTATTGCGCCTCAACCCCGATTACACCGGTTCGATAGAGGGAATACGATTGGCGCTTATCGATACCGAACAGGCCAAAGTGCCCCTGGAGCAGGTGGCCGATATTGTTTCAGTTACCGGCCCGAGTGCCATAAGCCGCGAAAATGTACAACGTAAGATTGTGATTTCGGCCAATGTGGCTCAACGTGACTTGCGCAGCGTAGTGGCTGATATTCAGAAGAATATTGAGGCAAAAATTACCCTCCCGGAGCGGTACCGGATAGAGTACGGCGGACAATTCGAAAGCGAAGCCAAGGCATCGCGCACGCTGACGGGCGCTTCGCTGGTGGCAATCGTGGTGATCTTTCTGTTGCTCTATCAAGAGTTTAAGAACTTTACCCTGGCGGGTATCATCCTCTTAAATCTTCCGCTTGCCCTGATTGGCGGCGTCTTTGCTGTATGGATCACTTCGGGCATATTGAGCATTCCGGCCATCATCGGCTTTATTACCCTCTTTGGAATTGCCACACGTAACGGGATTCTTCTGATATCCAACTATCAAAGGATGCAGGAACAGGGCGTTTCGTTAGACGAAACTGTCACTAAAGGTTCGTCCGACCGTCTCAATGCCATCCTGATGACTGCCCTTACCGCCGCATTGGCACTGATTCCCCTGGCCTTCAAAGGCGATCTGCCCGGAAACGAAATTCAAAGCCCTATGGCGAAGGTCATTCTGGGCGGGTAGATTACCTCCACCCTTCTCAACAGCTACATTGTACCTATTGTGTACAGCCTGGTAAACCCGGGACGAATGGATAAACTGGAAAAGCCATGAAAAAAATAGGAATGATTCTTCTGATGCTCGTTTCGGGAGGCATACTCTCTGCGCAAAACGCCATTGATCGAGTGCTGGCAGAGATAGAAAAAAACAGCACAACCCTGGTGGCCCTTCAACAGAGCAGGGATGCCGAACAGCTGGCAAACAAGAGCGGACTCTTTCCGCACAATCCCGAAGTGGAGTTCCATTACCTGTGGGGCAACCCATCGGTGATAGGAAACCGTACCGATTTCTCGGTGAAGCAGCTGTTCGATTATCCCACCGCCTACACCTACAAAAGCCAACTTTCACGGCTCAAGAACCAACAGCTCGAATGGGAATACCGTAAGCAGCGCAATGAGCTCCGGTACCGGGTGGCGAGCGTATGCGTAGAGCTGTTGTACCACAATGCCTTACAGGAGGAGTTGCAGAAACGTCATGCCCATGCAGTTGCGCTTGCCGATGCCTGCAAGGCTGCGTACAATTTGGGCGATGTCAATGTCTTAGCGCACAACAAGGCGCAGGTACATCTGCTACAAGTGTGGCACGCGTTAGAGAATAACGAGATTGCCCGGCAAGCTCTTTTATCGGAATTGGCCGCTTTCAACGGGGGGCAGGCCATTCACTTTACCGATAGTCAACTGGACATGCCTGCCATAGCCCCCGATTTCGAAGCGTGGATTGCCGATGCCGAGAGCACGAATCCTTTGCTGCAATGGGTAAAACAGGAGGTTGCCATTGCCGGAAAAGAGGTTCGACTGAGCCGCTCATTGGGTTTGCCCAAAATCTTTGCGGGCTACATGAGCGAGAAAGTGGAAACAGAACAATTTCGGGGCGTGTCGGTGGGCATCTCTATCCCTCTTTGGGAGCATGCAAATGCTGTGAAAGAGGCAAAAGCCCGAACCCTTGCCGCACAAAGCCTCGAGACCGATGCCGTTGCGCAGTTCTATCATACCCTGAAAGGGGGTTATACCAAGGCAATTACCTTGCAGAACCATCTCTCCGATTATCGAGCCGAACTCTTGCAGTATACGCCTAACGCGTTATTGCAGAAGGCACTCGATAAGGGAGAGATCTCTCTTCCCGAATATCTGTACGAGCTTTCGTTCTACTACAGTGCCATAGATTCGCTGCTCCAGGCGGAGCGCTCGTTTAACGCCGCCTACTACGAACTGATGCAATACTGTGAGTATTGAGCCACTTAGGGCTAAAATGCTTCGCCAATGTTGAGATAGGCACCTGTGCTGTTTCGGCCTATTCCGGCATCGAACCGGATATGAAGCCGCTGCTTAAACTCAAAGCGGTAACCGATACCTGCGTTGGGAAGGGTTTGTGAGGCGCGAACCCTCTTTACCGAGTTAAATACATTGCCGGCGCCTACCCAGAGCACCATACCATGTCGGCGGTAGAGCGGCTGACGCCATTCGGCCTGAACCTCTGCCAGATTTTTATCGCGATACTGCCCCCTGTAGTAACCCCGCATACGCGAATGGTTTCCCATGGCCGCCAGTTCGCTCCAGGGAGGGGTGCCGGCATGCAGCAGCATATGGCCGTCGAGTGCCAGTACACTCCGCCCGAAAAAGAGAAAAAAGGCATTGGCCGTGAACTCTATCCGTTGAAACCGACTGCTGTTCTGCAGAAAGGAGGCAAAATCTTTATAATCGGCCCGCACGTAAACCCCTCTCTCCGGCCAGATCAGGCTGGAACGGGTATCAAACTCCGCACAAGGGCCCAAGCCCCAGGCAAAAGGGTATCGTTCGGGGATAGCCAGCCCGTGCGGGTTGTCGATATCGCGGGTCATCAGATAACTAATCTGGGTGCTAAGCCCTGCGTAGGTATGCGGGAGAAGCTGAAATCCGGCGCCAACCGAACCCCGGTACTCGGTAAGCCGCCACTCCAGGTAATTATCGCCGAGCCGTCCGGCATCGTATCCCACCCCCCAAAACCGGTCCAGGTCGGCAAAACGTTGCGCCATAATCCAGAGGCGAATCTTATCGCGCGGAAACGAAACATGTCCTTTTACCCGGGTCTCCCACGAACCTGAGATTGCAACCGACACACTGCCGGAAATATAAGAACGGGGGGTAAGCGAAGAGGCAGAGTCGGTTTTAAAGACGCCGGCACCCACCCTGGCCCAACCGGGGCCCTCTACCGAAGAGAAGACCGGCCCTGCAGCCATCGAGAAGTCGGGACGGCCGGTT
>JBFWIG010000265.1:0-3928 GCA_050256115.1 Bacteroidales bacterium
TGTTGGTCTTCTTTATCATCGGGTTGTCTATCAACATTATTTCGCTGGCAGGTCTGATGCTCGGATTGGGTATGATGGTAGATAATACCATTATCATCATCGACAATGTCACGCAAAAGTGGGAGAAAAAACAGGATCTCTTTTCGTCGGTAACAGAGGGCACCTCAGAGGTGTTTGTGCCCATGCTCAGCTCCACCCTCACCTCGTGTGCGGTCTTTCTGCCGCTGATTTTTCTGAGCGGCATTGCCGGGGCACTCTTTTACGACCAGGCCATGGCACTGATTATCGGGCAGTTCTCCTCGCTGCTGGTGGCCTTCACCGCCATTCCCGTCTATTACTACACCCTCTATAAAAAGCAGACAAAACGCACCCTGCACCCCTGGCTAAAACCCACGCAACGGTTCCGCTACGACCATCTCTACGAGAAGGGGGTTAAGTGGGTGTTCCGTCACCCGCTTCCCGTTCTCCTACTGTTTGGCGCCATGACGGTGGGCATTGTGGGGCTCTACCAAATACTCGATAAAGAGAAACTGCCCCCCCTTACCCGCGACGATATGATGGTCTATGTGGAGTGGAACCAACGGATCTCTCCCCAAGAGAACGACCGCCGCACAGAGCGGTTGTGCAGTGCGCTCAGCCAAATTCCGGTGGTACAGCGCACCTCGCTCTGCGGCACGCAGGATTTCATGCTGTCGCACACCCGGGAGTGCGGCCCCTCCGAGGCACTCATCTACATTAAAACCGAAAAACCCGAACAGTTGGCGGCCGTCGAAGCGCAGATCGACGCCTTTCTCAGGGCCTCCTATCCCGATGCGCTCTATAGCATTGAGGAGTCGGACAATATTTTCGACCTGATTTTTGGCAACAAGGAGCCCGATCTGGTGGCACGGATTCGTTCGGTCGAGGGAAAGGCACCCCGACCCGACCAATTAACGGAGCTGTTGTCCGAAATTCGGACCGATATCCCCAACCTCTCTATCGAACCGGTGGCCTGGCAGGAGCACATGCTCTATGTAACGCGCCCCGACCGGATGGCGCTCTATAATGTGAACTATAACCAATTAACCAACCGTATCACAAGCGCGCTCAAGCAGAACCGGATGTTTACCCTGGTCGACGGCCGATACTCGGTTCCGGTGGTGATGGGCGACTCGGAGAGCTCGTTAGAAGATCTCTTACAGCGGGTTACAGTCACATCGGCCGATGGAAAGGAGATTCCGGCCTCTCTTTTGCTGCTCGAAACCCGCGATAAAGATCTGAAAACATTTGTGAGCGGAGCGGAGGGCGATTACTACCCGCTCGCCTTGCACCTCCCTTCGCGCGAGGTGAAGCCTGTGATGAAAAAGATTGGGCAAACCGTGCGAGAAAACCCCAACTTCGAGGTGTCGTTCAGCGGAGCCTTCTTTTCTAACCGGATCATGATTCGTGAATTGGCCCTCACCCTCACCATAGCACTCTTCCTGCTCTATTTTATCCTGGCTGCGCAGTTTGAATCGCTGATTCAACCCCTGATCATATTGTCGGAGGTGGTGGTCGACATCTTCGGCGCCTTTCTCTTTCTGTGGCTCTGTGGAGCCAGCATCAATCTGATGTCGATGATCGGGATTGTGGTGATGTGCGGGATTATCATCAACGACTCTATCCTGAAGGTCGATACCATTAATCGGTTGCGATCGGAGGGCCGGGGGCTGCTCAGAGCCATCCTGCAGGGTGGCAGTATGCGGGTAAAACCCATTATTATGACCTCTCTAACCACCATTCTGGCCATTCTCCCCTTTGTATGGGGCAAAGGGATGGGCGCCGAGCTCCAATTCCCCCTCTCCGTGGCACTCATCGGAGGTATGATTGTGGGTACGGTGGTGAGTTTGTATGTGATACCGCTCTTCTACTACTATATATATCGTAACCGGAAATAGACCATGACCCAACCGGAAGCCCAACGCCGGAGGCCCTCCTCCTTCTCGGTACTGCTCATCATGGTAACGCTGATGGGGGTGGGAGCCGGCATGATTCCCCTGCTGAACCTGCAGAACAGACCGCAGATAAAGAGTAGCGAACTATCGGTGAGTGTGAGCTGGAGTAATGCCTCCGCACAACTGATAGAGCGCGAGGTCACCTCAAAACTGGAGGGAAGTTTTGCCAGAATCCGGGGGATTGACTGGATGTACTCCAACTCCTATCAGGGGTATGCCAATATTCGACTTCGATGTAAAAAGGGGGTGTCGGTAGAGGCGTTTCGGTTCGAACTGGCCACCCTCATCAGGCAGCTCTATCCCAAGCTGCCCCAAGGGGTCTCCTACCCCACAATCGGAGGTAACGCCAGGGGCGAAACAGAACATTCGATACTTACCTACTCCCTGCTGGCCGATTTACCGGGCCATCGCATCCGGCAGTATGCCGTGGAGCATCTCTCTTCGCCCCTTAGTTCGATGAAAGGGGTAGGCAATGTGCAAGTATCCGAGGCACCTCCCTTTCAATGGGAGGTCAGTTTCGACCCCGATAAGGCCATTCGTTACGGGGTTACCCATACCGATATGGCCGATGCCATGAGGCGGCTCAACTCACGATCAATTCTGGGGAGTGCCGTTGCTGCCGACTCCAACCGCTATATGGTGGTGTTAGCCAATGGATTTACCAGCTTTGAGGAGTGGGAGTCTATTCCCGTTAAGACGGTAAATAGCCGGAGTATCTACCTGGGCCAACTGGCCTCGGTTGCGCTTCGGGAGAGGCTTCCCGGCAGCTACTACCGCGTTAACGGGTTAAATAATATCTATATTACAATCTACCCCGAAAAGAGCGTAAACACCCTGAAGGTGGCCAAAGCGGTAAAAGAGAAAGTGGCGCTGCTGGAAGAGACCCTGCCACCGGGATTCGACATCCAACTGGTTTCCGACGCCTCGGTCTCTCTCAAAAAGGAGCTGACCAGAAACTTTACCCGGGTAGCCCTCTCGGTGGCCATTCTGCTGCTTTTTGTCTTTTTGGTGAGCCGGAGTGGCCGTTACCTCTGGCTCATTTTTGTTACGCTACTGGCCAACGTGCTCCTCTCCTTTACGCTCTATGTTCTGTTCGACCTCGATATCCATCCCTTCTCGCTGGCCGGAATTACCGTTTCGTTGGGTATGATGATCGATTCGAGCATTGTGATGACAGATCACTACGGACGCTACCGCGATTACCGCGCATTTATCGGTATCCTGGCGGCGCTGCTCACCACCATCGGAGCCCTCAGTATCATCTTCTTTCTGCCCGAGGAGCAACGGTTAGAACTACTCGATTTTGCGGCAGTGATTATCATCAATCTTACAGTCTCTCTCCTGGTTGCCCTCTTCTGTATTCCGGCCCTGCTCGAAACCTGGCCGCTGAAACGGCGGGTCCGCCGCCGCCGGCTGGCCGAAAAAAGGCTTGTGGTGCGCTTCAGCCACCGCTATAGCCGGCTGATCCTCTTCGAAAAGCGACACAAAGCACTCTTTATCCTGATAGCCCTGCTGGCCTTCGGGATACCGGTGCAAAAACTGCCCCCCCCCTCATCGCAGCGATATATAAACGGGAAGGTGCAACAAGAGTCGTTCTTGCAGCAGGTGTACAACAAGACGTTGGGATCACCTCTCTATCAGCAGAAGCTCAAACCCTGGGTGGAGAAGGGGCTTGGCGGTTCGTTCCGGCTCTTCTCGCAAACCAGTGGCGGATTCGGGTTTCAGAGCCAACCGGGCGAGACGCGCCTGAATATCACCGGGAGTATGCCGACAGGCTGTACCGTGCATCAGATGAACGAGACCATCAAAAAGGTCGAAAACTTTCTCTCGCAATATCCCGAGATAGATCGTTACGAAACCAGTGTATCCGGTGCCTCCTCCGGCCACATAAGCGTTACCTTTACACCGGAACATGCCCGCTCGGGATTCCCCTACTTCCTGAGAGACGCGGTGCA
>JBFWIG010000266.1:0-3924 GCA_050256115.1 Bacteroidales bacterium
TCCAAGGCAATAACGGCCTTTCCCTGTTTCATCTTTACCTGAATGTACACAGGCGACCGTTTGGCAATACCCGTTCCGCGAACCCTGGCCGATTCTTCCATCTCTTTGCATATCTCCTCGGCATAAGTAAGGTGTTGCGGGCCGGCTACTTCAATCCTGAATTTCATGTATCTACCCCTATAAGTAATCGATATATTGCTAGAAAGCGACCGCAAATATAGGGTTTTTGTTAATAATTTTACCTTTCTTTGCGTCGCCATACAAGTTCTTCATATAGATACATTTTTATGATCAGCCGCAGACTGTTACGAATTAAGATCATTCAAGTTCTTTACGCGTATTTCTCAACTCCTCAGGAAGATCGCGATCCTTCCCGTTCAGAAAAGGAGCTATTTTTCAGCATTCAGAAAACCCAGGATCTTTACGGCTTTTTACTGTTGCTCCCCCTGGCCGTGCGAAATCTGGCCGAATCGAAAATAGAACAGGCCCGCAACAAAAAACTCCCCACCCACAGCGATTTGCATCCTAACCTCCGGCTGGTAAACGACCCCATGGTCGAGATGATAGCCTCGGGAAAGGCGCTCACCGATCTCTCTGCCGAACGCAAGTTAAACTGGGCTCCCTATCCCGAATTGTTGCGTACCCTCTATAACGCAATGCTCGAGAGCCCCGAATACGAAAGTTTTATGCAGACCGACCTCAACGACTTTGAGGCCTCACAAAAGTTCTGGTCCGATTTCTATGGCAAGATTGCCGCCGAATCGGCCGTACTTTTCGAAAATCTCGAGGAGCTGAGTATCTTCTGGAACGACGACATCGAATTTGTATTAAGTCAGATTATCCGCACCCTGAAGTTGCAGTTGCCCGATAAAAAACTGCAGATCTTTCCGCTCTTTAAAGAGGAGGAAGACCGTGAATATGCCACCCGACTATTCCGTAAAACACTGGCTAACAGCAAAGAGTACCGCGCGCTCATTGAGGCACAAACCCAAAATTGGGATCTGGAGCGGATTGCCTTCATGGATATCATCATCATGCAAACCGCCATCACCGAGCTAGTGGAGTTTCCCTCTATTCCTGTGAGCGTAACCTTTAACGAATTTATTGAGCTGGCCAAATTCTACTCTACCCCGCGCAGTGGCACCTTTGTAAATGGGATTCTCGACAAAATCACGGCGCAACTCAAAGCCTCCGGCACCATTGTAAAGCATGGCCGCGGACTGATTGAGAAATAGCAACCCGGCAATTTTCGAAATTTTGTTTTACATTTGTTACCTATAACACCTACAACTATGACACTATCAACAATTCTTTTACAGGCACAGGCCGGCAACCCTTTTGTGCAGTTTCTCCCTTTGGTTCTGGTAATCGTGGTCTTCTACTTCTTTATGATCAGACCCCAAATGCGTCGCCAGAAAGAGCTGAAAAATTATCGCGAAGCGTTGTCTAAAGGCGACAAAGTAGTAACCACCGGTGGTCTCTACGGAAAAATTACCGAAGTGAGCGATCAATACGTCCATATTGAGATTGCCCCCAATGTGCAGGTGAAGATCGACAAATTTGCCATTCTGAAAGATCCTTCCGATCTGGCAGCCCAAAAATAATCCCTAATCCCTTTTCCGGGAGGCCCTTGGTATGGAAACAAAGGGAGATTCTTTGCCCGCGTCGTGGCCGGTACGCGCCAAACGGCTTGTTCGGCTCTTTTTCGGCAGGATGACCGTTTTTATCCTTCTGGCGGCTATCCTTTGGTTTCTGAATGCGCTCAAGGGCAATTACGAAACCTCCATCCGGTTTCCGGTTGAGTATGTGAATATTCCCAAAGGGCGTGCCCTCTCGGCACCGCTTCCCGATGAGATTACCCTCAAAGTGAGCGGTAGCGGGTATGCACTGCTGCAATACACCTCCCTTTTCAGCCGCCCTCTCCTCACCTTCGATATGAGCGCATTATCGCTGCAACGCGACAATCAGAGAGGCAATTACTATACCCTTACCCGGCAGCTTTTCGATAACGTGGGCGCACAACTTGCCGCAAATCTCCGGCTGCTCGAAATCAGGCCCGACACCATCAGAGTAAATTTCAGTACGGTAAAAAAGCGGATACTTCCGGTAAAGCCGGCTATCTCTGTTACCTATCAACGGCAATACCTGCCCAAAGGGAGAGCGGTAATTACACCCGACTCTGTAGAGGTAACCGGCCCCGCCTACCTGCTCGATACCATGACGGTGGTTCATGCCGGATCTATCACCGAGACGGGGGTTAAAGATACCATCCGGGGTCTCTTGCAGATAGAAGAGAATCGATTGCTCAACTATTCACACCGGCAGATTGAGGTGCTGATTCCGGTTGAGAAACATACAGAAGCCACCCTGCAGATCCCCATTGTACCCGTCCATTTTCCGCCGGGCGTTGTGGTAAAAATCTTTCCTGCCAAAGTAACCCTGCACTGTATGGTAGGCATCAGCGATTACGAAAAACTCGACCCGGCCCTCTTCAGGGTAATTGTCAACTACAACACGCTGGGAAGCGAGCCCAAGCTCCGGGTTGAGCTGGAAAACCGGCCCGATTATGTTTCGCAGGTTTCGCTTCAGCCCCGTTTGGTAGAGTTTATCATGGAAAAATAGAGGGCGATGATAAAGATTGGCATTACCGGCGGTATCGGAAGCGGGAAATCGACCGTATGCAAACTCTTCTCCCTCCTGGGCGTTCCGGTATATTCGGCCGATCTCCGAGCCCGATTTCTCATGGATAACGATCGCACAATCCGGACCATCCTCACACAACAGGTGGATGATCGTCTCTATCCAGAGGGGCGCTTAGACCGTAAACGGTTGGCTTCGCTCATTTTTGGCAACCAGTGGCTGTTACAGTTGGTAAACCGGACTGTACATCCGGTGGTGGCGGCCGACTTTCTGGCCTGGTGTAACCAACAGAGCCAATCCCCCTACATCCTGCATGAGGCAGCGATTCTCTTTGAAAGCGGGCTGGCAAGCCATTTTCACAAGGTTATCGTGGTAGACGCACCCCGTGAGTTACGGATAGCGCGGGTTATGGAGCGCGACTGGGTTTCGCGTCCGGAGGTAATGGCCCGGATAAAAAACCAACTCACCGACCGCGAACGGCGCAAAAGAGCCGACTATTTGATACACAACGATAACCGTCACATGGTAATTACTCAGGTGCTGCAACTGCATAAGGAGTTGTCTCAATATGGGGCCTGACCCACACCAATCTTCCGAACAATTTGTTACTTTTGCACCTCCAATATTCCAACATATCTTATGAGTTTCAAGGACATTTTAGCTATTTCGGGTCAGAGCGGACTCTTCCGGTTTGTCTCCAGAGGTCGTACAGGCGTAATCATCGAGTCGCTTACCGACGGAAAAAAGATTACCGTACCTGCCAGTGCAAGAATGAGTTCGATGGAAGATATCTCGATCTACACGCTCGAAGAGGATTTTCCCCTTCCTGCGCTTCTCAGAAGAATTTTCGAGAAAGAAAACGGAGGCCCTGCCATTTCGCACAAATCGGATAACAACGCCCTAAAAAAGTACTTTGCCGGAGTGATGCCCGAATACGATCGCGACAGAGTTTATGTATCAGATATGAAGAAGATTATTCAGTGGTATAATCTGATGCAGGAAAAGGGGATCATCACCCTGCAGGAGGAGAGTGAAGAGAGTACCGAAAACAATGCACAATAGACAACCGGGCAGATGGGAGGTTTTTTTGGATTAGTTACAAAAGGCAGATGCGTTGCCGACCTGTTTTACGGAACCGATTATCACTCCCACCTGGGCACCAAGCGCGGCGGTATGGTAACCCTCAACGGGAGTCGGTTTTCGCGATCAATTCACAACATCGAGAATGCCTATTTTCGCAATAAGTTCGAGGGAGATCTCGACAAATACGAGGGAGAATCGGGC
>JBFWIG010000267.1:0-3882 GCA_050256115.1 Bacteroidales bacterium
CTGACCACGCCTCCCGATAAGGCAACTTTTCTTCACCCTCTGATTCCTTAGCGCCATGAACCGGAACACGCTTTCTTTCAGAATTATCAGATCGGTACTCATTATTTGTACCCTTCTCTTTCTGGTGAGTTTCGGGGTCTACTCCTACTTTGCCCGCAGGATTATTCAGCACACCACCCGAGAAAACGCCATCTTCCTGGCCGAAAATACAGCCCGAAAAATCAGCGAAATCCTGCTTCCCGAAGAAAAGATCCCCCGAAACGTGGCCTGGATGCTATCGGATAAGGCTATCCCAAAAGACTCCCTCCTCTCCTTTCTTACGGCTATAGTGCGAGAGAACCCCAACCTCTACGGATCGGTAATCGCCTACGAACCTCACTACTTTCCTGATGAGGGGCTCTATTTTGCCCCTTTTGCCGCCCGATCGGGCAATACAATAACCACGCACCTGTTGGGCAACGAGAATTACGAGTACTTCTACATGGACTGGTACCAAATTCCCAAGATGACGGGCAATGCCTACTGGTCGGAACCCTATTACGACCAGGGAGGGGGAAATATGCTGATGTCTACCTGTTCCTTCCCTTTTTATACCACCCAAAACGGGAACCGCCAATTTGCCGGGGTTGTCGCGGTTCACCTCTCGCTCGAGTGGCTTACAGAAGTGGTCTCGTCGGTAAAGATCCTCGATTCGGGATATGCCTTTCTGCTCTCGCGAAACGGCTATTATGTAACGCACCCCAATAGCGATTACATCATGAACCAGAGCATCTTCTCTATAGCCAAGGAGCTGAACGAACCGGCACTCCGAACAGTGGGAAGAGAGATGATTGCAGGCGAAAGCCGGTTTGTGTCGCTACATCTGAAATCGTGGGGTAAGATGGGCACCTACTACACCCCCCTCCCCTTCAGCGGATGGACATTGGGGGTGGTCTTCCCCGAACGCGAAATGTACGCCTCTCTGAAAGCCATCTCACTATTACTTGCCGGGCTTCTGCTTTTGGGGCTCTCACTACTCACCCTCTTCACCGTTAACTCCATCCGGAGTCAACTATCACCCTTAAAACGATTCGCCGCCTCGGCACGGCAAATTGCAAAAGGGCACTTCCTCTCTCCGTTACCCCGTATCACCACACACGATGAGATGCAGGAGTTGCATGCCTCATTTGGTTATATGCAGCAAAAACTCTCGGAGTATATCGAAGATCTTCAACAAACCACCGCAGCAAAAGAGAAAATAGAGAGCGAACTGCGCATTGCCAGTGAGATTCAGATGAGCATGATTCCCAACACCTTTCCCCCCTTCCCCGACCTGCCCCAGATAGATCTCTTCGGGGTATTGCATCCGGCTAGAGAGGTAGGAGGCGATCTGTTCGATTTCTTCCTGATAGACAAACAGCAGTTCTGTTTTGCCATTGGCGATGTGTCGGGCAAAGGGGTTCCGGCCTCGCTTTTTATGGCGGTAACCCGAACACTGCTACGTTCGGTGGCCGACCGCGAAACCTCAACAGCCCGAATTGTCGAGACCATGAACCGATCGCTGACGGAGGGCAACGAATCGAATATGTTTGTCACCTTCTTTTTGGGCATTCTCAATCTTGAAAACGGGCAACTCCGGTATACCAATGCCGGCCATAATCCCCCGGCTATCAGGCGCAAAAACGGAGAGGTGGCCTTTTTCGGACAAAGCGGGTGTATACCGGTAGGATTATTCGAGAGTGCTGCCTACATCGAGTCGGAACTCCGGCTCGAAAGGGGCGAAAAACTATTCCTCTATACCGACGGAGTTACCGAAGCCGAAGATGCCCTGGGTATGCAGTATGGCGAGGAACGGTTACTCTCGCAAATAAAAACGTATGGCGAGGAAGCTCCCCGCACGCTGATTGCCCGCATGGAGAAAGATATTGCCATCCATGTAAAAGGAAACCCTCCATCGGACGACATCACCATGTTAACCCTCTTTTTCCATGACTAACGGAGCCAACACAAAGCAGCTCGTACTGGAGGCATCGCTCAACGAATTGCCTCGTTTAACCACCTTTTTGGAATCGATCGAAGAGGAGTGGCAGTGGAATCCGTCACTCACCTTCAGCCTGAATCTGGTACTCGAAGAGGCCGTTACCAATACCATTTCGTATGGATATGCCCATGCTGCCGGAAAGACCATCGAGCTCACCTTTGTGTTGTCTGGCAATGAATTGCTCATCACAATTCGCGATGAGGGGGTGGCCTACGATCCTACACGGCACTCCGATCCCGATATTTCGTTACCGGCAGAGGATCGGCCCATTGGAGGTTTGGGCATACTGCTTATTAAAAAACTGATGGATAGCGTATCGTACAAGAGAGAAGGGGGCTTTAACCACCTTATTTTAACCAAGAGAATCGATTCCTAACAGGCCATTGCTATGCAAACCAAACTTCTTCCAATATTGTTGTTACTGCTCATCCGGGGTATTTCAGGTTGCACGCCGAAGGATTCGGTTACCACCATAGGATTTGTACAGATTGCCAACGATCCGGTGCTGGACCGGGCCAGGGCCGGCGTATTGAAAGCACTTGCCGATTCCGGATATATTGAGGGGAAAAATCTGAAAATCATCTATCAGAATGCACAGTCCGACCTCTCAATGGTAACCACTATTCTACAAGGTTTTCAATCGCGCGGGGTTCGGCTGATTATTACCAACGGAACCCCCTGTATGACAGCTGCAGCACATACCATTACACAGATACCCGTTGTCTTCACGGTTTCGTTCGGCCCCCAACAGGTAGGCATTTCGACCGTTCCCGCTAATCTGTGGGGCGTTTATGATCCTTTCCATGCCAACCTGATTGCTGATCTGATCGAAGCATCTATTCCCGGAATCAGAAAGGTGGGTATTCCGCATAACAATGCCGAACCCAATGCCGAATACTCGGCAAAAAGGATGAAAGAGGCATTAACAGGTAAAGGCATAGAGGTGATCTCCACTTCGGTAACTTCGGTAAACGATATTTTAATGGCCGGCCAGTATCTTGCCGGACAGAAGGTTGAGGCCATGGTGCTGACTGCCGATAACACCCTCTATTTAGGCTTGAATGCCCTGGCTAAAGAGGCCGAAAAACATAAAATCCCCATTTTCGTTTCCGATCCGTTGCAAACCCAGAAAGGAGCCTCAGTAGGATATGGTGTCGATTACGACTTCTGGGGCTACCAAAGCGGATTAAAAGCCGTAGAAATCCTAAAAGGAGGGTCACAGCAACAACCCCGCATTTCGCCCATCGAAAATTATCAGCTCATTATAAACCCACAGGCCGCCCGGCTTCAGGGATTGACCCTGCCCGAGGCCGTACTAAAGCGGGCAGATATTCACCTCCCGTAACCCTATTTATGCATACTGTTGCGTTATGACCTCCTACCTCAAACCGTTAGCCAAAGGCTTTGCCGTAATCTTTCTGATTGCAGCCATGCTTCTGATTGCCGACCGCAATAACCGCAAACGCCCCACAACGGATGAGGCTGCCGGCGTAACTGCAGATAAGGCGTTGCTCAGAGAGCAGGAAGCGCAATCCGACAAACCGTTTCGTCCACAAAAAACCCTACATCTAAAGCTGCTGCAATACAGCGACTCCCCCCTCTCCGAAATGTCGGAAGAGGGCATTCGCAGCGGCCTGACGCAATACGGCCTCTCTCCCGAACGGGATTATCGACTGGAGGTGAGTAATGCGCAGGGCGATATAGCCACCTTAAACATGATGATGGATGGTGCCCTGAACGATGCCCCCGATCTGATTTTTGTCATTTCCACCCCTACCCTACAGTCGGCAGCCAAAAAAATCAAACAGATTCCTATTGTTTTTACGGTGGTTGCCGACCCGATTCTGGCAGGTGCAGGAACC
>JBFWIG010000268.1:0-3878 GCA_050256115.1 Bacteroidales bacterium
AAAAAGAGAAAGCGGTCTATCTGATTGATAGGGATCAACTCTTTGATCAACATTTTAACCGTATCGGCCAACGTTTGCGCCAACCCAAGAGGGCCTACCCGGTTAGGTCCCAGGCGGCATTGAAACCAGGCACATATTTTTCGTTCAAAGTAGATCAGCGCCATGGCCAACACCGCATAACCGGTAAGCAGCAGGAAGGCCACCAGAATACATTCAATCCAGAAGGTCCATCCCGACGGAAGCATGGCGGAAAGCGTCTGGTCTACCCACCCGATGAGAATTCTAAAATCGTACATAACAAATCAGATTATCGGTCAATATCGGGTACAACATAATCGAGCGACCCCCCGATCGAGATCAGGTCGGCAATCTTTTCGCCCTCTGCCAGCGTACTGACTACCGAAATCAGGCTTAGTCCGGGCGAACGGAACTTTACACGCCACGGCGTTTTTTCGCCTCTGCTGGCAATGTACACCTCGAACAATCCGCGCGCAGTCTCTACCCATTGTCGATACTCCCCTTCGGGAAGGCGGATTACCGGTTTGGTTTTTATCAGAACAGGCCCATCCGGAATCGCATCGATTAGCTGCTCAATAATAGAGAGCGACTCTACAATTTCGTCGAGCCGGTTCATATAGCGGGCATAGGTATCGCCCTCGGTACGGAGAATCTCTCTAAACTGCACCCGGTTGTAGGCGCCATAGGGGCGATACTTCCGTACATCGCACGAAAAACCGGAGGCTCTCCCCACAGGCCCGGTTACTGCGTGCGAAATGGCATCGGCCCTGCTGAGGATCCCGATGCCGATCATACGCTCGCGGGCAATAATGTTGTGGGTAAAGATCTCGTGGTATTCGGGCAGAATGGCTCTCAGGTAGCTTATAAACGCTTTTACCTGTTTCTGAAAATCGGGGTGGAGATCGTGCATCAGCCCCCCAATCACACTATAGTTGGGTATCAACCGACCTCCGCAGGTCTGTTCAAAGATGTCGAGAATCTTTTCGCGGTCGCGCATGCCGTAGATAAATGCCGTGAGCGCACCCATATCCATACACATACACGACCATCCCAACAGGTGCGACGCAATCCGGCTCAACTCATCCATAATGGTACGGATAACAGCCACTCTGTCGGGGATTTCCAGCCCCAGTGCATTTTCGATGCACATACAGGAGGCACTCCGGTTGGTATGCGCCGAAAGATAGTCGAGCCGTTCGGTGAGGTGCAGCCATTGCGGATAGGTCATCGACTCGCACATCTTCTCTACCCCTCTGTGGATATAGCCCAGATGCGGGTCTACCTTCTTGATAATCTCACCGTCGATCGACACCCTGAAATGGAGCACTCCGTGTGTAGCAGGATGCTGAGGGCCAATGTTTACCACATACTCTTTCCGCTCAAAAAGCATCGATTCCGTGGTCTCTATCTCTCCCTGCTGATTAAGCGTGAGGCGGGTAAGAATATCGTTATCGGGTTCGTGCTCAAGGGGTATCGGATTGGTTTGGGGCGAAGCATCATACGATTTCCGGAGAGGGAAGCCGTTCCAGTCGGTTCGCATAAAGAGCCTGCGCATATCGGGATGGTCTATAAACCGGATACCCAGCAGACCAAACAGCTCCCTTTCGTTGAGAAAAGCGGCATCCCACAGATGGTGAACCGATTGAAACGAAGGCGACTCGAAATTGTCAGTAAAACATTTGATAATAACTATTTCGCCAAACGAAGCGGTGGCCAGTTGGTATACCACCCCCAGACTATCTCCGTTGTCGATACCAATCAGGGAGACCAAAATCTCGAACGGCTCTACGCTCCGGTTCCGAAGCGAAGCGGCCACCTCCTGAAGCTGATCGGCGGCCACCACAAAACTGGCGTGCGTTCCCGAGGCCTCTTTAGAGGTTCCCGGGGTGAGAAGAATTAACTCTTCGGTAGTCATACAGCTATTGGGTATTGGATTTGCCGGCAGGCGCCGCAAGCGTATTGATTTTTACTTTTCGTTGAAGCTGCATCATTCCATACAGAAGCGCTTCGGGTCGCGGAGGGCATCCCGGAACATAGACATCGACGGGGATGATTTCATGCACCCCCTTCACCACATGGTAGGAATTTACAAAAGGTCCGCCGGATATGGCACAACTGCCCATGGCAATCACATACTTGGGCTCGGCCATCTGATCGTAGAGTCGTTTAAGTACCGGAGCCATCTTATGCACAATGGTACCTGCCACAATAATCAGGTCGGCCTGACGGGGGCTGGATCGGGTTACCTCGAACCCAAAACGCGAAAAATCGTATCGGGCTGCGCCCACACTCATAAACTCAATACCACAACAACTGGTGGCAAAAGTGAGAGGCCAGAGAGAGTTAGACCGACCCCAGTTTATCACCTCGTCGAGTACCCCCACCATAATACCCACTCCATTTTTGCGAAGTTGGTCGGCATAGCCCTGCAACCACTCATTGTCGCCAAAGGCTTCGGGTGCCATCCCTTTAATTTTGATGTTGTTTACTTCCATTCGAGCGCTCCTTTTTTCCAGGCATAGGCAAGACCCAGCATCAAAATGAATACAAAAAAGAAGACCCCGGTGAGTCCGGAGGGCCCCAGCTCACGCGCAGTTACAGCCCAGGGAAAGAGAAAGACTGTCTCTACGTCGAACATTAAAAAGAGAATCGCGAAAAGGTAGTAACCTACCTTAAACTGCATCCAGGAGGTGCCGCGGGTAGGAATTCCGCATTCGTAGGGTTCGCCTTTCTGGATATTAAAAGAACGAGGTGCTGTGAGAAAAGCAATCAGAAGCGCAGCCACCACCAGTATAATTGCCGTGACGAGCACAACAATAAACATAATAGCATTCATAACAATCGAATTATTACGCCGGAAATTCTGGTAAGAGCATTTTCGGTTATGAGGCCGCAAATGTAGTTATTATTCCGAAAGTAAAAAATTGTGTTGATTTTTATTTCGTAAGCAAATATAGATAAATTACGACATTATGAAAGCAAATATAGACAAAAACCGCCATTATGAAATTAAATGAGGAAGTATTGGTTATTCCGGCAGGAAAAGGTGATCTGCTTTTTTGTGGTCTCGGAGTAATTTCTAACCTTTGAATCCAAAATCCGCTTACATGGCCGAAGAGTATATTGCGCTGATCTGTTCTTACATTTGGGGGTGGCCCATGATTATTCTGCTACTGGGTACCCATCTCTTTTTAACCATCCGACTCCGGTTTCCGCAAAGAGCCCTTTTTACTGCCATTCGACTCTCGGTGCGATCCGATAAAAAAGGGAAAGGTGATGTGACCCCGTTTGGTGCGCTCACTACTGCGTTAGCGGCCACCATTGGCACCGGTAATATTATTGGGGTAGCCACCGCGGTGGCGCTGGGCGGGCCCGGGGCTGTTTTTTGGTGTTGGCTAACCGGGGTTTTGGGCTTTTCTACCAAGTATGCCGAAGGTTTACTGGCCGTTAAGTACCGGGAGGTTACCTCCGACGGTACCATGGCAGGAGGCCCTATGTATGTGTTGGAAAAAGGGCTGGGGTTGAAATGGCTGGCGGTTCTCTTTGCCATTTTTACCGCTGTGGCGGCTTTAGGGATTGGCAATACGGTACAAGCCAACTCTATAGCCACCCTGATGAACGAAACATTTTCGGTACATCAGGCCGTTACCGGCGCTGTGCTTGCGCTCCTTACCGCCATGGTGGTGCTCTTTGGGATTGGTGCCATTGCCCGCTTCTGTTCCTATATGGTGCCTTTTATGGCCGGCATCTATGTGTTGGGGTGCATTGCCATTCTGATGCTTAATTTCCACTTTCTGCCTGAAACCTTTGCCACCATTTTTCAGGCGGCCTTCACCCCAAAGGCTTTTGGGTCGGGTCTG
>JBFWIG010000269.1:0-3874 GCA_050256115.1 Bacteroidales bacterium
TTTTATATGCGCCCAACCTAGGCGCTTCCGGTGCAAAGATAAAACAAATTGACCCATGGACTACATCTTTAAAGAACACGATGGCAGCGACCAAACCGGTTATGCCCGGATAGAGCGTTTCGGGAAAGAGCGTACCGAAAAGCTTTCTGATCTATACCGCGAAGTTCTGGATACCATCGACCCCGATCCCCGGAGAGAGGGGCTTGAAAAGACCCCAGAGCGCGTATCGAGAGCCATGCAATTTCTGACTCAGGGGTATGATATTGATCCTGAACAAATTTTGGCCTCCGCACTCTTTCAGGAAGATTACAAACAGATGGTTCTGGTAAAAGATATTGAGGTTTACTCCCTCTGCGAACACCATATGATACCCTTCTTCGGGAAGGCACACATAGCCTACATACCTGATGGAAAGATTACCGGACTCAGTAAGATTGCCAGAGTTGTAGATGCTTTCTCGCGACGTTTGCAAGTTCAGGAGAGGCTTACCATGCAAATCCGCGACTGCATTCAGTCGGCCCTCAATCCGCTAGGTGTAGCTGTAGTCATTGAAGCACAGCATCTCTGCATGATGATGAGGGGTGTTCAGAAGCAGAACTCCGTTACCACCACATCGGCTTTTACCGGAGCCTTCCTGCGCGATCCCCGTACCCGCGAAGAATTTATGCATCACATTGGAAGATAACCCATTACGTTATCTGAAGAGAACCCGGTCTATCTAAATACAACCCGATCTATCACACTGGCGCCCACCTTCTCATTGACCGCCTCTACAATCCGGGTTTTCTGCATCATCAACTCATTGCGCACCACCGAAGAGCGAAGATAGACATACAACGTGCGGCGCTGCACCTCAACCCGTTCGGTATGGCGTGTAACGGCACTTCCAAAAAGGGTTTCAAAAGCCTTAGCAGCCTTTACTTCCAGCAGCTTTCCTTCAAGATTATACTGCTTAACCAGTTGCGCCAAAAGCGAACCTACATTTTCGGTTTTACTGTGTCGCATGAGAGAGGGTAATTTGATTTTTCGCCACATCAAAAAGGCGAAAAGCGGTTGAGACAGAACGCAACATCTGCTCCATCCTTTCGGGATGGGTGTCGGTAATAAAAATCTGACCAAACCGATCTCCGGAAACCAACTGTAGAATTCGTTCCACTCGTTGCTGGTCAAACTTATCGAAGATATCATCGAGCAACAATATCGGAGCCACCCCTCGCTTGGCCTTAATAAACTCGAAGACCGCCAACTTTAATGCGGTTAAAAAGCTCTTCTGTTGTCCTTGCGAACCGGTGCGTTTAAGAGGATAGCCTCCCAGTGTAAAGAGGAGATCATCGCGATGCACTCCGGTTGAGGTGTATTGAAGAGCGAGATCCTTTGCTGCCGAAGCCCTGAGTAAGGCAGAGAGAGGAGTCTCAGAGAGCGCCGACTGATAAGCCAATCCCGGCACCTCCTGCTGCAAAGAGATCTCCGAATAAAAATCATGAAACACCGGTAATAACTCTTTGATAAATAAGGTTCTAACAGCAAAGATTTTACTGCCGAAAAGCGTCAGCTGCTCGTTAAGGGCCTCTAAAACACCATAAGCCGGAACACCACTATCGGCCCACTGCTTCAACAACGAATTGCGCTGCGCCAACACCCGGTTATAGGCTACCAACTGCGAGAGGTAGTCCGAATCGAATTGCGAGATCACCTCGTCCATCATCCTGCGTCGCTCCTCACTGCCCTCCCAGATTAATCCCGAATCGAAAGGCGATACCATAACCAACGGGAAGAGCCCGATATGATCGGAGAAACGCTCATAATCCTTTTTATTTCTTCGAAACCGCTTCCTGGACCCCCGCTTTACCCCGCAATAGAGATGCTCGGTGGCATCAGCCACCTTATACTCCCCCTCGATCACAAAAAAAGGGGCATCGTGGCGGATATTCTGCGTATCGGGGGTATGGAAAAAACTTTTACAGAGCGAAAGGTAGTGTACCGCATCAAGCACATTGGTCTTCCCAACCCCGTTGCTCCCCACAAAACAGTTTACGCCCGGACCCGGCTCCACGCAGACCTGCTCGTAATTCTTGAAGTTCAACAAGGTAAGTTTTGAAAGATACATAGCTTGAAAGCAACGGGTTTGCACAAAAGTAAAGATTATTATCGAGGCAAAAAAGAATGACGACAGTAGGTTAATTCGAACGAAAAACAGTACATTTGCGCTTATTTTAAAAACAGGATTCTACTGCTATAAAAACTCTGATCATGTCAAAAGCGACAAAAGAAGCACCCAAAGCCGAAACCATCGAAAATATCGAGAGTGCCCTCTCGAAAACCGAAATCTTCATTCTGGAAAACAAGAAGAGCCTGAGTATCATTCTGGGCGGTATTATTTTGGCCATCGGCTTGTACATCGGCTTTAACAAACTCTATCTGGAACCTCTCGGAACCGAGGCGCAGGCACAGATGTTTGTAGCAGAACAACACTTCGAAAAAGACTCTTTCAACCTGGCGCTTAACGGCGACGGAAGTAATTTGGGCTTTCTGGAAATTGCCGAAGAGTACTCCATTACCCCTGCCGGCAATCTGGCAAAATACTATGCCGGTGTATGCCAACTTCGCCTGGGTCAATACCAGGAGGCCATCGACATGCTCTCCTCGTTCGACGGAACCGACAACATCGTTTCGAACGTAGCTTTAGGTGCCATTGGCGACGCCTATGCCGAACTGGAAAATTCGAAAGAGGCCATTAATTACTACCTCAAGGCAGCCAATAACGTAGTAAACGATTTTTCAACGCCTCTCTACCTTTTCCGGGCTGCCATTCTTCAAGAACAACTTAACCAGCCCGACAAAGCACTGACCCTCTTCAAACGGATTCGCGATGAATTCCCCACGAGTGTCGAAGGTCGTAATATGGAGAAATACATTGCCCGACTGGAAGCCTTGCAGGCCAAATAGAGGCAGATATGGCAACCACCAATCTTTCAGAATACAGTGAGGCCAACGTGCCCTCAGCCGAAGGTATGCGCTTTGGGTTGGTAGTGTCGGAATGGAACCCCGAAATTACCCACGCACTTAAAGAGGGTGCAATAGAGACCCTTCTCCGGCACGGAGCCGATCCCGAAAACATTCAGACACATTGGGTTCCCGGCAGCTTTGAACTCCCTCTAGGAGCCCAATTCTTTGCCGAATACACCAACATAGACGCCATCATCTGCCTTGGCTGCGTAGTTCGCGGCGGCACCCCCCACTTCGACTATGTCTGCATGGGCGTAACCGAAGGCATCTCGCGCGTGATGACCAAATACGGCCTCCCCGTAATCTTTGGCGTCCTCACCACCGATAACCAGCAACAAGCCGCCGACCGTGCCGGAGGCATCCACGGCAACAAAGGCGACGAAGCCGCCATCACCGCCATAAAAATGGTTGCCCTCCACCGCAAATTCACCGCACAATAAGCCCTTTGCGCACAGCGCAAGTGCTCTAGTGCATCGAAGCGCTTTGCGCTTCAAGAGCTGCGCTAAAGCGCTAAAACGCAATAGCTCTTGAGTCCTGCGCACTTCGCATTGGCACTTGCGCGTCAGCGTGATGCACTAGAGCACTCGAAGCGCAAACGCGCTTCGAAGCACTGTCGCCAAACAAAAGAGAAGGGCCCCCGAAGCGCAATGCTTCAGGGGCCCTTCTCTTTTGTTTGGCGACTAAAGCTCTTTCACCCCGTCGCCGATTTCCGCCAGATAGAACTCCGGAATCAATCCGGTTTTTTCGGTGTATTCGGCAGCAACCTGAGTTTTGAAGGTCTCGATGCTATCTTTGTGGAGGAGGGTTACGGTGCAGCCTCCAAAACCTGCACCGGTCATGCGCGAACCGATTACACCCGGCACTTTGC
>JBFWIG010000270.1:0-3869 GCA_050256115.1 Bacteroidales bacterium
ACTTTTTGCCACGGGGTGTAGCACAGTTGGCTAGCGCGCCACGTTCGGGACGTGGAGGTCGGAAGTTCGAGTCTTCTCACCCCGACAATTTAAGACTCAAAGGAATCGGAGAGCCTGCAAATCTAGGTTTGCAGGCTTTTTCGTGTTAACGCAAAGGTGCGCTGCGCGCAAATGGTCTGGTGCATCGAAGCGCGTGCGCGCTTCAAGAGCTCAAGTGCTGCGCTTCGCGCTAGTGATTGGGGCCGTAGAGAATTGGCCGTTTGGAGGTAACTGCCCCTTCGACAAACCTGTCTTGTCGAAGAGGCAGTTACCTCCAAATAAGGCAGGAAATAGAATGTGTAAAAACACTATCTTTACAAAACCCTTTACCAACTGACATGCGCTTTTTTATACTGATATGGGCTTTGCTGGTATGCTGCCCTTCGGGGATGAAGGCCGGCATTGACAACCCTACGGCTCTTGCATTCCGCAGCGACGGCACTTTTAAGATTGTGCAATTTACCGATATTCACTACCAGACGCCTTCGCTCCGATCCGATAGTGTGCTGAGAATGATGCGTGCTGTGGCAGCATCGGAAAAACCCGATTTAATTGTGCTCACGGGCGATAATGTCTGCTCCGACCATACTGCTAAGGCCTGGCGAAACCTTGCCGATACGTTAGCGGCAACCGGGTTTCCCTGGTGTATCGTCTTTGGAAACCATGATCAGGAACATGATTTAAGCAAACCACAAATTATCAAACTGTTACGGCCATTTCGGAACCACCTTACGCAGGAGGGGCCAGAAGAGCTCCCGGGCACCGGAAACTACATTCTTTCGGTGGCTTCATCACAAGGCAACGGGAAAGCTGCTCTCCTCTATTTTTTAGACTCACACTCAAGCCTGAATTCGAAAGTGATGGGTACCTATGATTGGCTTAAGGCCGAACAGATTGTCTGGTACCGTAAGGAGAGTCAACTATTGCAACAAGCTGCAGGCGGTTCGCCCCTGCCCGCCCTCGCCTTTTTTCATATTCCCGTACCGGAATACAAAGAGCTGGTGGCCTCAAAACAGTTTATAGGGATCTGTAAGGAGGCTGTCTGTTCGCCCGATGTAAATACCGGAATGTATGCAGCCATGCTGGAGCGGGGCGATGTAATGGGCCTCTTTACAGGTCATGATCACGACAACAACTTTATCGGACAATTGCGGGGTCTCTGTCTGGCCTATGGACAGGCCACCGGCAAGGACACCTACGGCCGCATCGGACAGGGCGCAAGGGTCATACTCCTCTATGAAGGCCAACGAAAATTCGACACCTGGATCGTAAAAGGGTACGAACAGTCCAACTCCGTCATCGCAAAGGACCCATCTATTCCTCTTCGCAAAATCTTTACCACACGATTCGAAAACGGACAGCTCTCCGAAATATGAACAGTTTGAAAATTCTCTTGATTATCGGTTCTGGCGGCTTTATCGGCACCATAGCCCGCTATCTGCTTTCACGCTGGGTAATGGAGGTGTCGGGACCCGCATTCCCCATGGGGACCTTTGTGGTAAACCTGCTGGGATCTTTCTTAATCGGCATATTTTATGGACTTTCAGAAAGAGGCGGGCTTCTTTCGGCCGAGTGGCGCCTCTTTCTCACAGTGGGTTTATGCGGTGGCTTTACCACCTTCTCTACCTTTGCCAATGAGAATTTACTCCTCTTGCGCGACAACGAACTCTTCTACTTTGCTCTCTATGCCGGGCTAAGCCTCTTTCTTGGTCTGGTTGCTGTTTACGCTGGTTCGACAGTTACCAAACTCATCTAGAAATGGACTCCCTTCAAAAAATCACTCTGGTGAGAATCCGAATCGATTCAACCGAAAAGTTTAAACGGAAACCCCTTTATGAGGTGCTGCTCTACGCCGCGAAACGGGTTGGGGTGCAAGATGCCATAGTGCTGAAAGGGATTATGGGTGTTGTGTCGGGCAAAGAGCTCTACTCACACAAGAGTTGGGAGATCGCCGAAAAAATGCCCTTACTCATTGAGTTCACGGATACCCCCGAAAATATCAACGCATTCCTGGGATTGATACAACCCTATTTCGAAAAGGTAAACTTTAGCGGCCAGATTACGGTAATTGAAGGGGTGGCACTGCCAACCACAACTTAGCAACAACTTAGAAGAAACGTAACCGGTACTTAGCCGCAGCTTAAAAGAGACATAGCCGGCACTTAGCAATAACTTGGCCGAAAAGGCTTAAAGAGGATTTGTGAAGAGCGCTTTATACTGCTTCTCCAGCCGATACATCTCATCCCGAAGTCTGGCTGCCTCCAAAAACTCCAGATCTTTGGCTGCTTTGTGCATTTCGCGCTTGGTGGCATCGATAGCCCTCTCCAGATCGGTTCGCGAAGTATAGACCGTTGCCGGATCGGCCACTTGGTACTCTTTTTTCGATATATCTTGATCGGAATTTCTCACGCCGGCTCTGTCGCCCATAATAGAGGTTAACGCCTTTTCTATCTGACGAGGCTGAATGTTATGGAGTTGGTTGTACTCCATCTGACGACGACGGCGTCTCTCTGTCTCTTGAATGGTTTGCGCCATACTGTCGGTAATCCGATCGGCATACATAATCACCTTCCCGTTTATGTTTCGGGCAGCCCGCCCGGCAGTCTGGGTTAAGGCCCGGGCCGACCGCAAAAAGCCCTCCTTGTCGGCATCCAGAATAGCCACCAACGACACCTCCGGCAGGTCGAGCCCTTCACGGAGCAGGTTAACCCCCACAAGCACATCGAAACTCCCGGCACGCAGATCCTCCATAATGGTTACCCGGTCCAGGGTGTCGACATCCGAATGGATATAACGAGCTCTTATGGCCACCTTCCCAAAATAGTCGGTTAACTCCTCGGCCATCTTTTTGGTAAGTGTAGTCACCAACACCCGCTCATTTCTACGGGCTCTTTCCAATACATTCTCCACTAAATCGTCTATCTGGCGGAGCGAGGGTTTTACCTCAATCTCGGGATCAAGCAGTCCGGTAGGACGGATCAGCTGCTCCACTACTACCCCCTCCGAACGAGTCAGTTCATAATCGGCGGGTGTTGCACTCACATAGATAGTTTGCCCCACTACACCCTCAAACTCCGCAAAGGTGAGCGGCCGGTTGTCGATAGCGGCCGGCAGCCGAAATCCAAACTCCACCAGATTCTGTTTCCGCGAGTGATCGCCCCCGTACATGGCACGAATCTGGGGAATGGTAACATGACTCTCGTCGATGATGGTTACAAAATCGGAGGGAAAGTAATCGAGAAGGCAAAACGGACGCGAACCGGGAGCGCGGCCATCAAAGTATCGTGAATAGTTCTCTATCCCCGAACAGTATCCCAACTCCCTGATCATCTCCAAATCGTACTCAACCCGCTCTTTTAGCCGCTTGGCCTCAAGGTACTTCCCAATCTCCTTAAAGTAAGCCACCTGGGCCATCATGTCGTCCTGAATCTCCCGAATTGCCCGTTGGATACGCTCCTGTGTGGTTACGAAGATATTGGCCGGAAAAATCTTTGCCTCATCAAAATTCTCCAACTTACGGCCCGTCAAAGGGTCGAAAGCGTAAATTTCCTCAATCTCATCGTCCCAGAATAGAATCCGAAAGGCATAATCGTCGTAAGCCAGAAAAACATCAACCGTGTCGCCTTTCACCCTGAAGGTGCCCCGCTTAAACTCCAGTTCGTTGCGATGATAGAGCGCCTCCACCAATTGATGAAGCAATTTGCTTCGACTCATACGCTGGCCCTTGTGCAGCAGCGTGGTTTTCTCGTGAAAATCGACGGGATTTCCAATTCCGTACAAGCAAGAGACCGACGAAACCACAATAATATCGCGTCGTCCCGAAAGCAGCG
>JBFWIG010000271.1:0-3859 GCA_050256115.1 Bacteroidales bacterium
GCCTCCTGCACCTTGCACTTATAGACCATGATACGATACGGTTTTTTGAAAACAGCCGCAGCCATTCCGAGGGTAAAAGTGGCCGATTGTCGGTATAACGCGGCCCGGATAGAAGCGCTGCTCTCCCTGGCAGTTGCAGAGGAGACCGAAGTGGTAGTATTCCCGGAGTTGGCTATCACCGCCTATACCTGTGCCGATCTGTTCTTTCAGTCGGAGCTCATCTCGGGCGCCGAAATTGCGCTCGAAAACCTGCTCAATCACAATAAGAGCCATGGCCCTCTGGTATTTGTGGGCATGCCGGTAAAGAAGGGCAACGCACTCTACAATGCAGCCGTGGCTTTTCAGGGAAATCGGATTCTTGCGGTAATCCCCAAAACGCATCTTCCCAACTACGGCGAGTTTTACGAAAAGCGGTGGTTTACTCCGGCCGATCCCAACAACCTGTCGGAGATTACGCTATGTGGCCAATCGGTTCCGTTTGGCACCTCGCTGCTCTTTACCTCGGGCGAGGTGGTAATCGGTGTAGAAATCTGCGAAGATCTCTGGATGCCCATACCCCCCAGCTCGTATCAGGCCATGGCCGGCGCTAATCTGTTGATTAACCTGTCGGCCAGCAACGATGTGGTGGGCAAATACCGCTACGTGCAGAATCTGGTTACTCAACAGTCGGCACGCTGTATGGCAGGCTACCTCTATGTGTCGGCCGGTACGGGCGAATCGACTACCGATCTTGTTTTCGGAGGGAAAGCGCTTGCCGCCGAGAATGGTATCATGGTGGCCGAAGCCGCCCGTTTCGAAAGCCGCGATCAACTTCTCCCGGCCGAAATCGATATCGAAAAAGTGCTCCTCGAACGCCGACGGCATACCGGATTCTCTTCCCCTACCCCGCCGATGAACTTTATCTCCATTCCCTTTGCCCGGAAAGCGAGCTTCAAGCAACTGCCTCAACCTAAGGTAAATCCCACCCCGTTTGTCCCCTCCGGCGAGAACCGAAACCCACGATGTGCCGAGATTATGGCCATCCAGGCAACCGGCCTGCAAAAACGGCTGCTTCACACCGGCTGTTCGAAAGTGGTTGTAGGGCTTTCGGGCGGATTAGATTCCACACTGGCCTTATTGGTTTCGATCCAAGCCTTTGCCCTGGCCGGATTGCCGATAGAAGGCATTATTGCCATCACGATGCCCGGCTTCGGCACCACTTCGCGGACTTACAACAATGCGGTAAATCTGGCTAAGACCCTGGGTGTGACCCTGCGCGAAATTTCGATAAAGGCTGCCTGCCTGCAACATTTTTCCGACATCGGACACAACCCCGAAGTGCATGATGTAACCTACGAAAACAGTCAGGCGCGCGAACGCACGCAGATTCTGATGGATCTGGCCAACCGCGAACAGGCATTGGTGATAGGAACCGGCGATCTGAGCGAACTGGCGCTGGGTTGGGCCACCTACAACGGCGACCACATGTCGATGTACGGCGTAAACGCCGGGGTTCCCAAAACCCTGGTTCGCCACATGATTGCCTGGAAGGCGGCCGAATCAAACCCGGAGGTGGCAACACTGCTGGCCGACATTCTCGATACCCCGGTGAGTCCGGAGCTCCTTCCTGCAGGCAAAGAAGGAGCCATGACCCAAAAAACCGAAGAGCTGGTTGGTCCCTACCTCCTGCACGACTTTTTCCTCTACCAGACCCTTCGCTTTGGCTTCGGGCCCGCGAAAACCCACTTCCTGGCTACCCTCGCCTTCGAAGGAACCTACACCCCGCAAGAGATCCAAAAATGGATGAACCTCTTCTACAAACGCTTCTTCTCCCAACAATTTAAACGCTCCTGCATGCCCGACGGCCCCAAAGTAGGCTCCGTAAACCTCTCGCCCCGTGGCGATTGGCGCATGCCCAGCGACGCTGAATCTACACTCTGGCAAATGGACTGAAACGCGTAGCGGTTCAAGTGCTCTGGTGATTCGCGCTGCGCGCAAGTGCTTCGAAGCGCAAGGCGCTTCGAGTGCTCTAATGCTGAAAAGAAGTGCTCTGGTGATTTGCGCTGCGCGCAAGTGCTCTAGTGTAAGGACATTTACGCGCAAGCGCGGAAGAGATTTCGTTTACGGCGCGCGAAGCGCAGCACTTGAGCACTTGAGCACTCGAAGCGCGAATGCGCTTCGAAGCACTTAGTCACTATTTTCTTCCTTTCCGTTCCCCGTGTCAACATTGTTTGTCGACTGATGCGTTACCAGTACTTTGTCGATGCGTACGCCGTCCATGTCGACGATTTCGATGTTGAATTCGGCCCAGGTGAGTTTTTCGCCAATTTGGGGAATGTGTCGCAGGAGGTCGAGGATTAGGCCGCTGAGGGTGTTGTAGTCGTGCTCGGGGAAGCGATCTTCTATGTCGAAATAGGCCAGGAAGTCGTAGAAGGAGTATTGGCCGTCAACGAGAAAGGAGCCGTCTTCACGCATTACTATTTGATCGTCGTCGGGGTGATCTTCGGTGATGTTCCCTACCAGGGCATCGAGGATGTCGAACATGGTCAGGATGCCCTGGATGCCGCCATACTCGTCGGTAACGAGGGCATAGTGGATTTTGGTCTGTTTAAAGAGTTCCAGAATGTTGTAGGCATTCATGGTCTCGGGCACAAACTGTGCAGGACGAACCCATTGCTCAAGGGTGGCCTCCGGGAGGTGAATGGCATCGAACATATCTTTGAGGTAGACAACCCCTACAATCTCATCGAGTTGGCCGCGCGAAACGGGGTATACCTGATGGAGGTCCGATTTAATCTCGTTTCTGATCTCTTCCAGCGGGCGGTTAATATCAATCCAGACCAGGTCGTTGCGGTTGGTCATCAACGATACGGCACCACGGTCGCTCAAATCGAAGACACGCTCTACAATATCCTGCTCTACCTCTTCTATCTCGCCCACACTGGTACCCTCCTGGATGATGGCCATAATCTCCTCTTCGGTAACTTTATCTTCGGTGTGATCGGGAATCCCCAGGATTTTAATGACCCAACGGGTACTGGCCGACAATAACCAGACAAAAGGGGTGGCTATTTTCGACAGAAAAAGCATAAAGCCCGACATGGCACCCGCAATCTTCTCGGGATGGCTCATGGCAATCCGCTTGGGTACCAATTCGCCCAAAACCAGCGTGAAGTAGGTGATACAGAGCACCACTATGGTTACTGAAAGGGGGCCTGCCCAGGGAGCCAGACGGGGAAATCGGGTAAACCAGGCCGACAGATCAGTGGTCATCGTCTCGCCGCTGAACACACCGGTAAGGATGCCGATGAGAGTGATGCCGATTTGAACGGTCGATAAAAAATTATCGGGTCGGGCTGTAAGCGAAAGCGCCCTTTTGGCGGCCGCATCGCCCTTACGTGACGCATATTCTAACTTCGATTTACGCGCCGAGACCAGGGCTATTTCCGACATCGATAAAATACCGTTGAAGAGAATTAACCCCAGAATAATCAGAAATTCCATAGTGAAACATCAGATAAAAGTGCTACAAATATATTACTTTTAAGATTGATCAGAGTTGCTATTTTTGCACGGATCTAAACTACTACTTTTGGCCGGCATCTTCACCTTCTGCAATTGGATATTTTCCACCCGTTTTTGTCGGGTTGGTCTGGTGGCTTTTCTGCTTCCGGCAATGCTTTCGCTCTTTTCTGCGCCATCCTTTTCGGGTTCTGAACCCTCCTTTGGGGGTGCCGCGCCATCCTTGTTCGGGGGGTGTCCCGTTTGGGCCGAAAATCCGCCCCGCAGCACGCCGAAGGGCCATTCGGTGCACTCCTCTTCGCTGGCGGCTCGCCTTTACCACTATATAGACCAAAGTAACAAGCAACCCGAAACCGGC
>JBFWIG010000272.1:0-3858 GCA_050256115.1 Bacteroidales bacterium
AAGGGAACCTGATTCCCAACCTCGAAATGGCTTGGAGCGAAATTGGCGCTATGCATTGTGGCGATAATCCAGGTCGTCGCGAACCGGGTTCGGGCGAGATTAACTTCCGCAATATCTTTAAGTTCCTGCATGGTCGGCAGTACAACGGCACCATCTGTATGGAGCATGGGGTTAGCAAGGGAGGCAAAGAGGGCGCTCAGTTGCTGATTGACGCTTACCGTATGGCCGATAATTTCTAGTCGTTCTTTGGGTCCGTTTGGTCTGATTGACCCGTTTTGTCAGATTGGACCATCGGCTCTTTTCGCAGTATAGTATTTAGGAGGCTGTCTCAAAAGTGTGATTTCCGTTTACGGCTCCCTTTTGGAACAGCCTCCTTATTTGTTCTCATTCTCCTTATTTAGTCTCATCATCTTTATTTGTTCTCATCATCCGTTTTTTAATCTTTTGTTTGCATGAAGGGGTTAGATCGCTCTGTTTCCGGGCCATTATTTGGGTTGCTTTTTTTTGCGCTGGCTCTCTCTTTTCCGATAGGTTCTTTTGCAGGGTATCCGGCTTATGGAACTCCGCGCGCTTCTGCCCGCTTATCGGAGTACCCTTCAGAGGCTATCCTTCCTATTGCGCCTCATAAGGCAAAGTATCTTTCGCTTCAGGGAATGGTGCTATCATCCGGAAATCGGGTTTCGCCTCTGTTGCAGCTTTGGAGAGCCAAACGTAAGGTATCGCCGTTAAGGGGTACGTTGTTGTTGCTTCCGGGTAGGGGCGATCCGTTGCACCGGGTGGGTGCCGATCTGCTTTCGATGGTCCCATTTCTGAACAACCGTGGCTTTGACGTGGCAATGCTCCAATACAGTACGGGGAGCGATTCTGCTGCGCAAAAGGTGGCACTCTCTTATTTGGTACAAGCCTATCGGCTGCTGCTCTCGCGTAGTGGTGAGTTCGGGCTTCAGACGGGTTCGCTTACGCTAATGGGCTTTTCGGCCGACGGCCAGCTGGCAGCGCGTGCCGTAATGAACCTCACGCCCGACCAACAACCCAATCACCTCTTGCTGTTCGATCCTCTTTATATGGACAAAATCGCTGCGAATGGGGTGTCTCCGCTTGTAATGCCCCCATTCGCACCAAAATCCCACCTCTTTGTGGTTTGTAATCCCGCGCTCGCCTCCGATGCACAGTCAGAATCGTCGGTAAAGGCCATCGACGAGTATGTTAAAACCTGGAAGGGGTTCGACGGTTTTGCCACCTATCATCGGTTATCGACCCACAATGCTGCCAACGCTCGCATGCAGCGTGATTCGCTGTTGGATCTCTATATTGCAGCCCAAAAGTTTGGGCTTGATTCGCAACAGAATCTCTCGGCCCCTCTATCTGTTTCCAGGCCGAATTCTGCGGCGAAGGCTATTGAGGGGAGTAATCGTGGACGACATGCAGAGAAGGTGGCGCTCGTTGCGCAAAATCGTTACGATCTGATTTTTATCGGGAACTCCATTACCCACAATTTGGAGAAGGCGCAGTACCAACCGGTATGGAATCAGTTTTATGCCCCGCGAAATGCACTGAATCTGGGCTACAGCGGGTACCGCACCGAGAATATTCTCTGGAATATTGCCAATGGAGAGCTCGAGGGGCAGAGGCCAAAGGTGATTGTGTTGGAGATAGGTACCAATAATGTGGATGAGAAAAACTATCCGGTTCGTCACACGGCCGGAGAGTTGGCCGGGGGTATCGAGGCCATTGTGATGCAGCTCCGGCAGCGCTGTCCCGATGCAAAGATTTTGGTATTGCGCTGTTTCCCCGGTTGTTACGGAGGCCCCAATCCTACCTCGCACCGCGCCATCCTGGAGCATGCCTCCAACCGGGTGTCGAAGCTGGCCGACGGGAAGCACATTTTTTATTGCGATGTGAATCACGTGTTTCTGAATATGGATGGTTCTATCAATCGGGCGGCGATGCCCGACTGGCTCCATCCCAGCCCGGCTGCCACCAAAGCCTGGGCGCAAGCCATGGAGCCCCTGCTCTCCCAACTGATGGGCGACAAAAACCTCGATACCGGGATCCCTGAAAATAGTGCCATTGTGCCTGCATCGAAACTGGAGAACGACAGCTACGACTGGTGGGCCCGCCATGCCGAGATATTGCGTATCAAAGACTCCATCAATCCCGAGATAGTGCTCATTGGCAACTCCATTACCCACTTCTGGGGGGGTACTGCTCCAGCCTTTGTCGACGCCAACGGAAATCCCCGCCGTCCCAACGGTCCCAAGGCCTGGGAGTCGGTTTTTGGTCCCTATCGCGTTCTGAATCTGGGATTTGGGTGGGATCGGACCCAAAACGTACTTTGGCGGCTGGACCACGGTCAGCTCGACGGCCTGCATCCCCGGTTGGTAGTGATCCACATAGGTACCAACAACACCAGCCAAACTGCCAACGCCCGCATCAACACTGCCTCCGAAATTGTGGAGGGTATAGCCGCCATCTGCCTGCGCGTACGGTCGAAAGTGCCCGGAGCCACCATTGTTCTAATGAAGGTATTTCCCCGCGAAGCGAGCCCCACACATTCCCGGCGCAAACTCATAGAAGAGATCAATACCGAACTCACCCGTTTTGCCGCCCAACACCACTTTCCGCTGCTCGACGTTGCCCCGCAAATGCTTGCACCCGACGGCACCCTCTCAAAAGAGATGGCCCCGGACTTTTGTCATCCCTCGGAGAAAGGATACGCAATTTGGGCAGAACTACTCAGGGCTTATTTGCCCTGAGTAGTTCTGCCCAAATAATGGTGAATGGTTAATGCGCTGCGCGAATAATGGTGAATGGTTAATGCGCTGCGCGAATAATGGTGAATGGTTAATGCGCTTTGCGCGAAATGGTTAATGAATTAGTACGCGCAAGCGCGAAGGGATAGAGCTCTGGTGCTTCGAAGCGCATTCGCGCTTCGAGTGCTGCGCTGCGCGCAAAGCGAATCTCTAATCCATTAGAACATTGCGCGCCAGCGAAGCACCAGAGCACTAGAGCACTGGTCTTAAGGATGAAGAAATAGCTTTGCTATTTCTTCATCCTTAAGACCAATAGTGCGCCTATTACCAACATTACCGCCGAGGTGATGTAGGAGATGTTGTAGCTGCCTGTGGCGTCGGCTACTAAGCCTCCTACAATGGGGCCGATGATGCCGGCAACGCCCCATCCGGTGAAGACGAGGCCGTAGTTTACGCCGAGGTTTTTGAGGCCGAAGAGGTCGGCGGTGGCTGCAGGGAAGAGGGCAAAGAGGGCACCGTAGGCAAGTCCGGCAAGGGCCGAACCGGCAATCAGGGTGGGGATCTCGGTGTAGAAAGAGAAGGCAAACATGTTAGCGGCCTGGATCAGGAAGACTAACAGCAGGGCACGGGTTCGGCCTACTTTGTCGGAGAGAAGGCCTCCTATGATGCGGCCAAAGAAGTTGAAAACGGCTAGGATCACAACCAGCAGGAATCCTGCTTTCCAGTTGGCTTGTACGTCGGCAATGCTGGCCATGTGACCAATCAGCATCAGTCCGGCAGCAGCACTCATCAGGTAGGCAAACCAGAGAAGATAGAAGGAGGGCATCCGAACCATCTCTTGCCAGGTGTAATCGCCTTTTTGGTTCGATTCTGCCGGTTTTGAGGCGGTCTGAGTGGTGGTCTGAGCGGCGCTTTTTGAGGAGGCCTGAACGGCTGCTTCGGAGGGGGAGGGGTTGCGGAGGAGCAGCGAGAGAAGACAAATCACAACCAGTGCAAAGATGCCCAGAAAGAGGAAGATCTGTTCCAGCCCGTAGGTTTTGTAGAGCATGTTGGTGAGGGGCGCAATGTATACGGGCGAGAGGCCTACGCCCGATACTACAATCCC
>JBFWIG010000273.1:0-3819 GCA_050256115.1 Bacteroidales bacterium
TCTCCGGCTCATAGCGGTCTGCTTTTATCACAGCCGCCTTCAGGTTGTCCGGCACAAGCACCCTTGGACAACCCCCCAAATGGCGCAGACAGCAAGCCAGGGCATAGAGGAACTCTTCGGTGGATTGCCGGGGTACCGCCATGGCAAAGGCATAATCCGAAAAAGGCAAACTGGACACAAAAACATACACCGTAATCACTTCGCCCGTTGTTTGATCCACATAAGTAAGGGTATCTCCCGCAAAATCGATATACAGCTTCTCTGCCGGTTCATGCAAAAGAATGGCTGTAGGTTTACGGGCAAGGGCGTGCTGAGTGAGATGATAACAAAACTGTGTGTACTGATAACCCGAAGGATGTTGTGCCAGATACTCCTCCCAAAGCAACTTGCGAGTTACATGGGGGCGGCGGAGTTCCTTTTCAAAATAGGGGATAAGTTCTTTAAATGTCTGAAAACGGTCATCCAAATAGGCTGGTGTTCCAGCATTGAGGACTCCTTCCAAAGCCGCATCTTCCAATTGCAGCAGCGCTTCCACCGGTAGGGTGTGATCGGTGATCTTGCGCACATAATCGTTAACGGTCCCTTTGTAAAGACCCAACTCGCTTGCTATCCGACGATTGGATAACCCGTCGCGATGTAGTTGTAAAAGTTGTTTAATCTTGCTCATTCTCGTCACTTTTCCTGCCATGCCTATACCGTGTTTTGATGATTTGCAAAACACACAAGGTAATGGAAAAGCCACTTCCGATGCAGAGGGTGGGTGGGTATAGTCCGAATTCGGATACAGCATCCATAACAGTAAAGAACCCCGTTACTTTGCTCTATATCAAACACCTGAATGAAAAAAATTGGGTGGGTATGCTCCGAAACGCTGTTACTCCCCCGGTTGCTTCAAGGAAAGAGATCCGTCCACAATCGCCCGCTCATTCAATTTGGGGAAAAATGATCCGAAAACCGGCAAAAATGCCTGACCAAACCCCAAAACAGCCCCTATATCTTCCTAATACTGGGTGGATATCTGCCGGAATGGCACATTTATGAATCCCATAAATGCCCATCTTAATCCAACTTCTATTCCGAAATTAGTGGGTGGTAATGGTCCGAATTATGCAAGATACTCATCATAAATGGCCTTGAATTTTTGCTCGTTGAACATCTCGCTTATCTTTGGTAACAAAAACAAACGTAAGGGTTACCGGCAAGAACTTCTATACGGGGTTTAGCGAATGGTTACGAGGTAACCTATCCACCTCCCCTACCTTTTACTATATGCCTTCACCAGCGCAACATCGTAACCCTTCGGCCATACACATCTTGCCGGGCGTAATCCGGTGCTCTACCTTTGCTCACAAAACGTACAAAGATGAGAGTAACCAGAACTCGGGCAGAAGCCCGGTCGCTAATCGAGCGTCAGCAACACAGTGGACTGAGTGTCCGGGCCTTTTGTGAGCAGGAGTCTCTTACTGCGGGCACGTTCTATTATTGGCGTAAGCGTCTGAGGGCGTCTCAGCAGGCAGAGTCCACTACGTTTGCCCCTGTCTGTTTTTCCCATCAGGCGGATCGTGGTTCCGTCGGCCCCTGCATAGAGTTGACTTATCCCAACGGGGTGCGTATCTCCCTTCCAGCTGGTAGCAGCCTGCCATGGATTCACGCATTGATAGGGTTGGGCTAAGCCATGTTTTCACTCACAGGCAGCCATCAATATTATTTGTGTACCGGTGCCACCGATATGCGCAAGGGGTTTAACTCCCTGTGTGGATTGGTACGCACTCAGATGGGGCGTGATCCGTTAAGCGGAGAGGTGTTTTTGTTTATCAACAAAAAGCGGCACACCATCAAGCTGCTTCATTGGGAACGGGGAGGGCTGGTGATTTACCACAAACGCCTTGAGCAGGGTTGTTTTGAGCGTCCCCTCTACGATGATCGGCAGCAGGCTTATCGGATGAGTTGGTCACAGCTCGTGATGATGGTCGAGGGGGTCTCCCTGCAACAGCGAGGACAGAGAAAGCGCTATCGGTAAGCAAGCAATAATAATGACCACCCACAACCGCAGGCAAAGGATGGTCGTTTTATGCCCTGCAGACAGAACGATTTTTCCCCGAAAATGGCCTTAAAAAGAGTGATGTTTTTGCACAAAAAAACTTGTCTAATCGGCTGGTTTTCCGTATCTTCGCATCATGAAAAAAGTGGAGAAAGAACCCATCGCGCAGACCCCCGAGCAAGAGATTGCGCGTTTGAAAACGGCTCTACTCCAACGCGACGCACTCCTTCAGGTTAAGGATGAGAAGATAGAAAAGCTCACCCACGAACTGCTCTATCTACGCCGCCAGCTCTTTGGCCGCAGCAGCGAGCGCTTTATTCCACAAGATCCCAATCAACTGTTGCTGGCCTTCGAAGGGCAGACGGAACTGCCCCAAGAGCAGGAGGCTCAGCAGGAGCCGCAGGCAGAGGTTACCGTAAGCTATACCCGCACTGCAGTGCCCCGCAAGCAACCCGTACGTGAGGCCATTCCCGAGCACCTGCCCCGCATTGAGCAGGTTATCGAGCCGGCGCATATCCCTCAGGGGGCTGTGCGTATCGGAGAGGAGGTGACGGAGAAAATGGAGTATATCCCCGGAAAGGTAGTGGTGCGTCGTATTGTTCGCCCCAAGTATGCCCTGCCACAGGGCGAAGGGGTACTGATTGCCGAGCTGCCCACACAGGTGCTGCCCAAAGCCAATGCGGGGGCCTCTCTGCTGTCTCATCTGTTGGTAAGCAAGTACCAGGATCACCTTCCCTTTCACCGGCAACTGGAGATCTTCAAGCGAGAGAAGATCCCGCTGGCGGCATCCACGGTCAACGGATGGTTTTTTGCCACAACCGATTTACTGATGCCCTTGTACGAGGCCCTGAAAAAGGAGATCCTCGGGAGCGATTATATACAGGTGGATGAGACCACCATCCCGGTGGTAGATCAGGATAAACCGGGAGCCACCCGTAAAGGATACCATTGGATTGTCAAGAGTCCGGTGCAAAACCAGTTGTTCTTCCATTATCAGAAAGGCAGCCGTGCGCAGTATGTGGTGGTGGAGCTGCTGCGTGACTTTCATGGCGCGGTACAAAGCGACGGCTACGGGGCTTACAATGTGTATGAAAACAAACAAGGGGTTTTGTTGTTGGGATGCATGAGCCATGCCCGGCGTAAATTTGAGTCAGCACTCAAAGAAGAGCCTCAGGGAGCCGGATATGCGTTGCTGGTGATGCAGCAACTCTACGCAATAGAACGACAGGCACAAGAGGAGACCCTGACGCCCGATCAGATTAAAGCCCTCCGTCAGCAGAAGGCCTACCCCATACTACAGGGGTTTGAAAAGTGGTTGGTGGAGACGCATGCTAAAACCCTGCCTAAAAGCCTGATGGGACAAGCCATCGCCTACACCTACAATATTTATCCCCGTCTGGCGCGCTATGTGCTGGATGGAAGATACCAGATAGACAACAACGGCGCCGAGAGGGGGGTCAAAGCGTTGGCCTTGGGAAGAAAGAACTACATGTTTTGCGGTAACGATGAGGCAGCCCGGCATACTGCCATCATTTATTCCCTGCTGGGTAGCTGCCGGCTGGCAGGGATCAACCCCACCCAGTGGCTCACCGATGTGCTCGAAAGAATGCCCGACCACTCCATCCAAAAACTGCACGAACTACTGCCTGCCCATTGGCAGCCACACCAAAGAAATACCCCGGCCATCCTTACCCAATACTCCCTTTCCTCCTAAGATTGCGGCCAAACTAAGCCGACTCAGACCGAAATGGCATACGTGCATGGCCGAATGGTTACGC
>JBFWIG010000274.1:0-3811 GCA_050256115.1 Bacteroidales bacterium
AAAGAGGGGCAATATGTTGAAGTGGTTTATCACGTAGATACGGAGAGTCCCCTTAGTTGCGAACTGCCGCCGATTATTGCCCTTACCATTACCTATGCCGAACCCGGCGTTAGAGGCGATACCTCGTCGAGCACCGTGATGAAGCAGGCCACCCTCGAAACCGGCGCTGTAATAAATGTACCCATCTTTATTGAACAGGGCGAAACCATACGGATTGATACCCGCGACTGCACCTACTACGAAAGAGTGAAATAATCTTTTGCCCTATGTCAGGACACAATAAATGGTCTACCATTAAGCGAAAAAAGGGCGCTGCCGACGCCAAACGATCCAAGATTTTCTCCCGGATTGTTAAAGAGATTACGGTTGCGGTGAAGGAGGGAGGACCCGATCCCGATGGCAATGCTCGCCTTCGGCTTGCTCTCAACAATGCAAGGGGGGCTAATATGCCCAAGGATAATATTACACGTGCCCTTTCTAAAGCCGAGAAAGACAACACCTCCCTTTCGGAAGTTACTTACGAGGGGTTTGCCCCCAATGGCATAGCCCTCTTTATTGAGTGTCTTACCGATAATACCATGCGAACGGTCAGCAACGTTCGATCGCTCTTCAACAAAAGGGGCGGAAGCCTGGGCACCAACGGCTCGGTGGCCTTTATGTTCGAACGCAAGGGGATCATCACGCTCCTTAAAGGGAACCTCAACGCCGACGAACTCCAAATGGAGATCATTGATGCCGGCGTAGAGGATTTTGAGGAGACCGACGAGAACTTTGTGATAACCACACCTGTAGAGAGTTTTTCCGCTGTGCAGCGAAAACTCGAAGAGATGGGGATAGAAGCCGAGAATGCCGAGCTGCAACGAATCCCTATCGAAACGAAAACACTTCCGGTTGACGATGCTTTGAAGGTGTTACGTTTAGTAGAACTTTTCGAAGAAGACGACGATATCCAGAATGTATTTCACAATTTGGAGGTCACCGAAGAGATAGCAGAGAAGATGGATTCCTGATTTTGGTATCTTTTTTGCGGATCTTTTATTTTTACTTAAGCGTGCCGTCATGAAGATCCGTGTTCTTTTGTCTTTAGCGGGATTACTCTCTTGTTTTCTTGCCTCTCCTCTATCTGCCCAACAAGACAGAAGTGCCATTCAGAATGCTGCTAATACTGCCGTAAAAGCCAGGGTTAGAGCAGTGCACACCGGAGGCGACAGTATTTCCTGGACGCAGGGCGGATCGGCCAATCTGGGGATTGCGCAGGGCTCTTACCACAACTGGGCCGGAGGGGGTGAAAATTCTGCGGCAGGTACAGTAAACCTCGACTGGTACTTCAACTACAAAAAAAGGCGAATAACCTGGGAAAATCTCTTTACGGGTGCATTTGGCCGAATCTATAAGAAAACGGCCTTCACCAAACTGGAAGACCGCTTCGAGTTTAACAGCAAGCTCAACTATGCCATCTCGCGTAAAGTGTTCTATTCGGCAGCATCTACGCTAAAGAGTCAATTTGCCCCGGGATATAGCTATGGAAAGGATACTGTAAGGGTATCAGACTTTATGGTACCCGGTTACCTCTTTGTAAAGGTGGGTCTCGATTATAAACCGATGCCGCAACTTTCGTTAGTGGGTTCGCCCTTTATGGGAAAAGCCACTTTTGTAAACTCCAGTCTGTTGGCGCTGCAAAAGCGCTATGGTATGGAGATAAAAAAAGATGAAAACGGGAAAGAGTATGGCAAACGGCACAAATATGAGTGGGGAGGAGGAGCTACACTCACTTTTAGCCGAAAACTGGCACAGAATGTAAACCTCGATGCCCGGGCCGATTTCTTCTCTAACTACGAAAAGGATCCGAAAAATGTAGATGTCGATCTACAGTTAACCATTAATATGCCTATCAATCAGGTAATGTCTACCAAACTAACCTTCCTGGGGGCTTACGATGATAATGTAAAGGTCAACAAGAAATCGCCCAAGTTTCAGTGGATGCAATCTATGAATATCACCTTTGCCCTCAACTTAAAGAATCCAAAAGATTTGCTCCCCACCCGTCTGCTGCATAAACGGATTCGCGAATCGCGTACAGCTGAATAGCCCGCACAAAAAGCACTACCCAACAGCCGCGTTACGGTTACGATTTACGGCAAAGCACAAAATAACGCTGATTCAGATGGGCCAGAAGATGGCTGAAGGTCGATAGTGATTCGAGGGTTTCGGCACTTACTTCACGCTTCTGAAGCCGCATCAGCAAGAGTCCGTAAAGCCCCTGCAGGCAAGCCTCAATCTCAAGCATGCCGGGTTTGCCGATCTTCTGTTTTAACGCGCGTATCGGCTCTTTGGCCCAACCGTACAATTCGGCATACTTCTGGTCGTGGAGATCGTTGAGCAGATTCAAGTGCAGATCGTTCAACTCCTCAACCAATCGGTTCAAAGAGGCCAAATGACCTTGATTTTGTAACTCTTCCTGAGCCATTCGTTCGGCAAGCGAACGATACCACTCCGAGATTATCTGCATCTCTTCGGGAGGACGATGATAGCCAGACACAATCTCCTTCTCAATCCTAACCGGATCTAACGACTTTGCACGTAACAGATCTTCTAACTGCCACATATAGAGCAGATATTCAATGATATTCGTTGCGAATTTTTCCCTGGCTATTAACATAGTACACTCCTATCAAATTTCATCACGCAATCTGTCCAGGTCGCGCCTTTCGCGTTTAGTGGGTCGGCCGGCGCCCCTGTCACGAACGGCAAACGATTCTATGGTGATCATTTTGAGCTTATCGAGCTCTTCGGGAGGGGTGAGATTCTCCAGATACTCCCCCACTCTGGCGGCCGGAAGCCGGCCCGAACCCACGGTTATAACCCGATAGGTATAGAGTACCGGGGGGCGACGAAGGGTAAAAACGTCGCCCGGCTTCACCATCCGCGAAGGTTTAACACTCTGCCCTCCCATCTTTATCACCCCCTTTTCACAGGCTTCAGCGGCCAGTGTCCGGGTTTTATAAAGCCTTACAACCCACAAAAACTTATCGGCGCGTACCGTTGCAGCACTCTCCATCATACCTCTGTGTTGGGTTTGGCAGTGTTATAGAGATTCATGGTGCGTTGTAATCCCTGCGTAACAAAACTCTCGATAATACTACACGATCGTTCAATGAGCGGAGGTAACTGTTCACTCTCCTCTTTCGACCATCTGCCTAGCACATAATCGATCTGACCGCCCCTGCGAAAGCCGTTTCCAATGCCAAAACGAAGACGGGCATAAGAGGAGGTACCTAATACCGTCTCTATGTGATTCAGACCGTTATGTCCTCCGTGACTTCCGCCTGGGCGGAGCCTGAGGGTACCCAGAGGAAGAGCCAGATCGTCGACAATCACCAGGAGATGCTCCGGAAGAATGTTCTCTTTCTTCAACCAGTACTGAATGGCATTACCACTCAGGTTCATATAGGTGGAGGGCTTTAGAAGAATCAGGGTTCTGCCTTTAAAGCGGGTCTCAGCCACCGAACCGTACCGCATGGGGGTATAAACGACATTGGATGCCTGAAAGGCATCCAATACGTTAAAACCTATATTATGACGGGTATTTTCATACTCCGGCCCGATATTCCCAAGGCCTGTAATCAAATACTTCATAGCGAAGCGGAGTGAGTTCTACTTCTCGGCCGATTTGCTGGCCCGGGTTGAACGAACGGCAATAATGGGGGTAGCAGGCGTCTCGAGAATTTCGGCATCGGCCAGTTTGATTTCGGAGGCGCGAAGGCTTCTGTCTATACCCAACGAAGTAACATCTACCTCAATTTCCTGAGGA
>JBFWIG010000275.1:0-3790 GCA_050256115.1 Bacteroidales bacterium
TTCCATAGATCTTTGTATTGGCTGCGTACATATAACAATCCTCTATTCCGGGTATTACGGTCTGCATCTCGAGGTGGCTGTGCCCCCTTTCCTGCAGGTATTGCCGAAAGTGAGTCTCCGAAAGGTCTGAATCGAGGGTAACATGGTGTACCTGGCCAAAAGCATGGCAGCTTTTCACCTTGCTATGCGTACGGATATCGCGCAACAGCAACGACATATTGCTCGCCTTTACGGCCCAAAGGGTTTCGGGATAGGAGGCAATCATCTGTGCCGGTGTACCGATTTGCAAAAAAGCGCCCTCCTGCATTAAGGCAATGCGTTCGCATAGAAGCGCCTCGTCCATATAAGGGGTCGAAACCAAAATGGTAATGCCCGCCTGTTTCAGATTGCGCAAAATGGCCCAGAACTCCTTTCGGGAAACAGGATCAACCCCTGTTGTGGGCTCATCGAGCAGCAAGAGCGATGGTTTGTGAATCAACGCACAACAGAGGGCCAACTTCTGCTTCATCCCCCCTGAAAGAGCCCCTGCGCGCCTATGCCTGAATGGTTCAAGCTGTCGATAAATATCTGCAATAAGCCAGCCATTTTCCGACGGAGTGGTATCGAAGACCGCGGCAAAAAAGTGGAGATTCTCCTCTACCGAAAGATCCTGATAGAGCGAAAATTTACCGGGCATATAGCCCACCTGCTTCCGAATCTCTTTGTATTGACTCACAAGGTGGAACCCATCGATTGAGGCACTCCCCGATCCGGGCAGCAACAGTGTTGCCAACAGACGAAACAGGGTACTCTTCCCTGCCCCATCGGGCCCGATAATCCCAAACAACTCCCCTTTGCTTACCGAAAAAGTGAGGGCCTTTACCGCCTCGGTCTCCCCGAAGCTTTTTGTCAAACCCTCAACAACTACACCATCCATACCTCAAAATTTTACCTCGCCGTACATCCCGATTTTCAGGAAGCCGTCGTTCTTAACCGCAATTTTAACTGCATAAACCAGATTCACCCGCTCTTCGCGTGTCTGGATGGTTTTAGGCGTAAATTCGGCCTTATCGGAGATCCAGGCCACCCTGCCTCTATACTCCCTGCGCGCTTGCTCGCCAAAGTCGGACCATACCACCGCCTCTTGCCCCAATTGTACCTTTGTAAGTAAAGTAGAGGGCAAATAGGCACGAAGAAATATCTCATCCATCTTAGCCACTGCAAAGAGCCCTTTCCCCGGCATCGCATATTCGCCCTCTTCGGCATACTTTACCAGAACGGTTCCTGTTATGGGCGAAAGAATTGCCGATTTCCGGATTTGATCTTCGGTTCTGGCAATCTCAACTTCCAGGGCAGCCCCCTCTTCGGCCAACGCCCTGTTGGCCCCGGTAAGCGACACTTTCTGCGCATCCATCTGCTTTTCGAGCACCGCAATTCGGGTAGTAATATCGTCGAGCTGCTTCCTGTTTGCGGCATCCATCCGAAGCAAGTTTTCGGTCCGCTCTCGCTCACGCATTTCGGCCAAAATTTGCTGCTGCAGCGCTGCTACCTGACGTGGCACGTCTTGCATCCGGCTTTGCACTGCCTGACGAGAAGCCAATAGCTGAAGTTTACGCAAATAGAGCTGCATAGTATCGACATACCCCACCGCACTATCCCGAACCACAAGGGCCCCCTCCTCTACCCTGAGTTGCATAATTTTCCCGGAGGCTTCGGCCGACACCATCACCTCGGTGGCCTCGAACACTCCCGAAGCATCGAAAGCTTCGTGACGGGTTGAACACGACACCCCGACAAGCAACAGCCAAAAAAACAGAATAACAGGAAATAGCGATGGCCGGGTTCTGATGGTAAGAAAGATTGGCTTCATGGTGAATTAATGGTTAATGGTGAATGGTGAATTATTAGTGATTTAGTGATTTAGTGCTTAGTGATTTAGTGATTTAGTGATTTAGTGATTTAGTGCTTACTGATTTAGTGATTTAGTGATTAGTGCTTACTGATTTAGTGCTTCGAAGCGCAAATGCGCTTCAAGTGCTGCGCTTCGCGCAAAAAAATGCAAAGAGATAAACGCGCAGCATGCGTAAGCGCGGAGGAAAACGAAGTTCATGGCGCGGAGAGCAGCACCAGAGCACTCGCGCGTCAGCGCGATGCACCAGAGCACAGGCTCTAATGCGCTAACCTCCACATTATCACATTATCAAATCATCACATTATCAAATTATCAAATCATCACATCGTCTCATCGTTTACTGGTTGATAAGGGTTCGTAGGCTGTTTTGGGCTTGGGGAAGTTGGATGCGGTGAAGGGTATGGGTTTGGATGGCAAGTTGTTCGGCGGTCATTTCGCGCATGAGGTCGGTTACGTTGATGATTCCATGGCTGAGTTTTGCTTCGGTTGCCCGTCGGATGTTGGTTCGAAGGGCCATTATCTGCTCGTCGTAGCGCATTGTCTCTCGCAACTTTTCTATTTCGGTCTGTTGTTGGATCAGTTGCTGCTGCAGCAGATAGAGAAATTTCTCCTGTTGTGCGTCTACCTTCTCTTTGGCCAGATCCAGTAAGCGTAAATCATTTTTTCGGGTGTAGCGTGTTCCCAGATTCCATGACAGGCGCACACCTCCCAGCGCATAAGCCGAGAACTCGTTCTTTAGCATATTCAGGCCGGGATTCCCCCACGCACCCTGCATAAATGCGTGAATTTTTGGCTTTTGATCCGAATTCACAACCAATTTCTGCGATTCCCAATGCGCTTGCTGTGCCCCAAAGAGCGAGAGTTCGGGGCGATGAATATCAGAAAGAGAGGGCTTGAACCGATCATTGATGCCAATGGGAGAGGTTGACAACTCCGGATTACTCATTTCTTCGGGATGCATTGGTTCTGCCAAAGCCGAAGGGTCTAAAAGCGTGTCGCCGGTAAGTGCCATTAGCATCTGTACATACCCCTTCCGCAAGGTCTCCAACGCTACCCGCTGCTGTTGATTATGTAACTGTTCTACGCCTACCGCATCCAGATCGGCCTGATGCGCTACTCCATTAGCCACATATCCCGACACCTTCCGATAATTGCGGTCGAGCTCTTCGGCAAACAAGCCATTCTGCACAAGTTGCTCATTCAATAACAAAATACCAAAAAAGAGCGCATCGACCCGCTCCTTCAATGCGTACAGATCGGCTTCGAGTGCAGCTCTCTCCACCTCCGAGCCTGCGGCGATTACCTCCTGACGAGCCTTAATGGAACCGCCATCATAGAGCAACTGATTAACCTCGGCAGCCACCTGATACTGATCCTTATTCAACGACTTTAATCCGGGCATAGCCACCGGAATCTCAACCACCTCCGACTGCCACGTAGCCTTTGCCAAAACAGAAAACCGCGGCAAAAAACCCGTTCCCGCATTGGCAACCGTAAACTCCCTGCTCCGCTCAATCAGCCCCAACTCCACAATCCTGGGATAATTGGCCCGAGCCTTCAAATAACAATCCTCCAGCGCAACCTGCCCCTTGGCAGAATGAACCATCAGAGTTATGAATAAAACCAAAAGAAGACGATTCCTGTACATAGTGTTTTTATTAATGTGATAATGTGATAATGTGATAATGTGATAATGTGATAATGTGACGATTTGGAGATGTGATGAATTTTCGCGTGTAGCGCAGCAACAGAGCACTAGAGAAACAGAGCACTAGAGCAACAGAGAACTAGCGCTTTAAACTCCTGATTACCGTCTCGACAATTTCTCTTTTTCTCGAAGATACCAACCGTTCGGCACCTTCGGGGGTGAGATCCATAAGAGCGGTAAGGGCGGGCAAG
>JBFWIG010000276.1:0-3784 GCA_050256115.1 Bacteroidales bacterium
ACTCCTTTCCCGCCCAACACCAGGAACTCCTCGACCAAGAGAGCGGCTGGGGCTACTCCTGCCTCACCCTCATAGACAAAGAGACCATCGGCATCCTCTATGAAAGCAGTGCCTCGCATATGGTGTTTCAGGCAATACCGGTGGCGGATTTTTTTCGTTAACGAAAAAAATCCGCAGTGCTCTGCGCATTCACCATTAACCATTCACCATTAATATCAGTGTTTTAAGGCTGTTATCGGCACTACATAGATGCCGTCGGGTCGTTTGTAGGCGGCATTCGACATGCCTGTAATTACACATAAAACGGTGGGTGCGGTTCCTTGTTTCCGGGTGATTGTTTCCCGAAAGTGCAGCAAGTTTTCGGCGGCTTTGTCTACTTGGTTCATGCCTAGTTTTATTTCGAATGCTCCCCAACGTCCATCAGGAAGTTGGACAATTGCATCAATCTCAAAGTTGTGGTAGTCTTGGTAATGAAATAGTTGTCCGCCGTGCGCCTGGACATAGATTTTCAGATCGCGTTCGCAGAGCGCTTCAAATATGAAGCCGTATGTTTGCAAATCATTGATTAGCATGGTGGACGATGCGCCAAGAACTGCACAGGCAAGCGATGGATCTGCAAAATGCCGTTTTTCCGCTTGTTTTACTCTCACCGATGAGCGGATATTGGGTGAAAATGGGGGTTGATTTTCAATGATGAAGAGGCGTCGGAATATGTTCAGGTATTCCGCAATGGTATTAAGATCAATGTCTTGATTGTCAACTTCTTTAATGTCGTCTTTGAGCTTTGTTTGGGTTGCTGTGGTGCTTTCATTACGTGCCAATGAGCGCAATAACAGGTTCATTTTTCGAAGGTCGCGTTTTACTCCGTCAATACGATAGACGTCGTCCTGAATCACAGCTTCGATGTATGATTTGGGCAACTCGCCCGCCAGTTCATCTGCAACGCCAATGGCCGCCGGCCACCCCCCACGGACAGTGAGATTTATCAGATGTCTTACATCAACATTCCCTGTGAACACATCCGGTTGTGTTCCATTGAATAGGTCGATAATTGAGACGCTTCCACTCGAATCGCCCGATTCGTATAGCGACATCGGGCTCATACCGATCCTGGCGATTCGCCCGGTTCCACTATGAAGGACTCCTTTGTGGTTGGGTGTGGCAGATCCGGTAAGAATGAATAGCCCTTTTTGTGCGAGCATATCCACTTTAAATCGGACCGCATCCCAAATGGAGGGCACCTCCTGCCACTCATCCACCAAGTGTGGATACTCGCCCGACAAAACAAGATCGGGATTTATTTCAGCCAACCTACGATTCTGAAATCCCCCGGTGGGGTCACCTAAAAAGAGTTGACTCCGGCTGTGATGAATTGCCGTCCATGTCTTGCCACACCATTTAGGGCCCTCTATGCATACTGCCCCAAAAGAGTTAAGTAAGGATGAAATCTTCGCGTCAATAATCCTGGGTCGGTAATCTTTGAGCTCCATAACCGATAGTTAATACGTTAATTTATAGCACAAAGATAAACCATACAGTAAGATTCACGCATTCCATTCAGTAAAATTCCGGATTTTCATTCAGAAAGATTCACGGAATTCGTTCCGAAAATATTTAGGCCTTGTAGAAGGCGGCAAATTTGGCGAAGGTGTTCCGGAAGGCTTCGTCAACCTGGGAGGCGATGGTTTCGCGGGCGGGGAAGGGCTCTTCGTGTTTGTAGGGGTAGGGAAAGTGGTCGATGTCGACGCGGATGGGGATATCGCGCTTGCGCCCTTGCAGGGTGGAGGTGACTTCGTAGTAGGGAATCACGGAGTCGTTTTCGAGGGCGATGGCGTAGATGCGGCCGGCGAGTTGGCGGAAGGCGGTTTCGCGCTCTTGGCACATTTTGTTGTAGTTGAGGAGGCTGAGAAAGTTGTACCCTTCGGGATGCAGCTCGGGCTCTTGCAGGAAGTGTCGCAGCCAGGGGTCTTGGGCAAGGTGCTGGTCTAGATAGCGTAAGATGTAGCGATAGAGCGCCTGTTCGGTTTCGCTGTCCATGATGGCTTTGTTGATGGGGGTCATCCGGCTGAAGGCGGAGCCGCTGCAGAAGAGGCAGAGTTTTGAGGTGGTAAAGTTGCCGCCGGGATTGGTCATGAGCAGGGTTTGGGCCAGGAGGCCGCCAATGGAGTAGGCAAAGAGGTGGAACCGTGTGTCGGTGCCGAGCATGGGGTAGAGCCCCTGACGGGTGTTGCCGATAAATTGTACTACGTCGTGGTAGCTTTGCAGTCCCGACCAGAGAAATCGTTGGGGGTTGGTGTGAAGCCTGATGCTGATGGCGGCATTTACAAAGGATGAGGCGTAGATGCCCGGGCACTGCGCAACACGCTTTTCGCTCTCGGCAAACATGAGTCGACGGTCGCTCCAGGCCAGCGGGGCCCGGTTCATGTGGAAGGCCATGGGGAAGAGAATCACTGCCATTCCGGTCTGATTTACCAACGCCTGCGCCCAGGGATAATATTTTTGCCACGATTTTTCGTTAAACCCGTGAAAGAGCAGGATGGCCTCATGGTTGGCCTCTGTAGGCCCGCCTTCTGCCGGATTGCTCTCTGCAGGGCCGCCTTCTGCAGGGTTGCTCTCTACCGTGCCGCCATTTGCGGGGTCGCCATCTGCGGGGTCGCCATTTGTCGGGTTTTTTTGCCGGGTTGCCGGAGTGAAGATGTGGATTCTAAATTGTTGGTTCTCTTCTATATAGGCATCGTGCCCTCTCAGGAAGAGGGCTGCGCTTTCGGTACAATGACTCCGGCCGAACGCAATGTCGTCGGGTTCGGCAAGGAGAGTCTCCTCCCGAATCGGGTAGCAGCGAGTGGCGCTATAGGCTTCGTCCTTAAAAGTCAGGTTATGGGGCTGGCAGTGGTGAACAGGGATGCCCGGCAGGATGTGGGCGTGTGCAGAGTGGAAATCAATGTTGTGGACCCGAACGTGGGGGTTGGGCAAAATTTCGGCGGGTTGAGCCGTGATCTGATTTCGGAGGTTTTTGTAGAGATCGATATATTGCATGGCACAGCGCTTTGGGTGTAAGGCGCTACCTGTAATCCCCACGTTCCGAAAGGATAAGCCGGGAATGTGCTATCTCGACTCGAGCCTTCCGAGCAGGTTGTCGCGGTAGTTGGCGCCTATAGGTAATTTAACGCCCGAAAGGGTTACTAAATTGCCTTCCAGGGTCTCTAAATAGCGGAACGAGATGATATACGACTTATGAATACGCACAAACTCCTGCGAAGGTAGCGCTTCTTCGAGATCTTTTAACGAGTAAAGTGCTGTTATCTTTTTGTGCAGGGTATGAAAGGTTACATACTCTCGCTGTCCCTCAATGTAGATCAGGTCGGCAAAATTGATTTTGTACAGTTTGTGGTCGGCCTTCACCACCAGGTAGTCGGGGGTCATATTGGTGAGTCGGGGCTCTTCGCGTTGGCGCTCCTCTTGGTGTTCGCGTTCTGTTTCGGCGGTAGAACCTTGCAACGCTGATCCGGTCGATTCTGCCGTTGCGGCTGCAGCGGAAAGGGGTGAACATCGGCTCAGTGCCTTGTTGATAGCCTGCAAAAACCGGGGGAAGGCAATAGGCTTAAGCAGATAATCGGTAGCCTCAATCTCGTAACTCTCAAGAGCATACTCGGAGTAGGCTGTTGTAAAAATGATCTGTGGTCTGTACTTCAGGGTCCTAACCATTTCGAGTCCCGTTAAGTCGGGCATCTGGATGTCGATGAGCAGAATATCTATCTGCTTAGATTGCAACTGCACCAATGCA
>JBFWIG010000277.1:0-3748 GCA_050256115.1 Bacteroidales bacterium
CTACGGCAGACGAGAAGGTAAAGAGCTCTAATTCCCGGCCCAATTTCCGGTGGTCGCGCTGTTTAGCCTGTTCTAACAACTCCAGATACTCATCCAACAACTTCTGTTTTGGGAAGGAGATGCCATAGACCCGAGTGAGTTGTTTTCGCTTTTCATCTCCCCTCCAGTAGGCTCCGGCAATTGCAGTAATCTTAACAGCTTTAATCTGCTCACTGTTTGGGAGATGCGGGCCTCTACAGAGATCTGTAAAATTTCCCTGCCGATAAAAAGAGATGGTTACATCGTTGAGATCCTGAATTAATTCCACTTTGTAAGGATCGCCCTTTTCGGTGAAGTAGCGCAACGCCTGCTCCTTCGAAACCTCTTCGCGCGAAAACTCCATTTTCTGACGCGCCATCTCGAGCATAGTCTTCTCGATAAGCGGCAAATCGGCTTCGCTAAGCGATCTCCCTTCGCCCAGATCTATGTCGTAGTAAAATCCATTCTCTATAGCAGGCCCGATGCCAAAGCGGGTGCCGGGAAAGAGCTGTTCGATGGCTCCTGCCAGGAGATGTGAAGAGGAGTGCCAGAAGGCATGCTTTCCCTCCGCATCGTCCCACTTATGTAAAACGATCGATGCATCTTCAAGAATAGGGGTTTTTAGATCAGTAACAACACCATTTACAGTTGCAGCCAAAACCTCTTCGGCCAGTTTTCTGGAGATATTTTTAGCGATATCGAGTGGTGTAATGCCCTTTTCGAAGGATTTGCTATTACCGTCGGGGAAAGTAACTTGTATCATAATGTATCGTATTATCAATCGGAAAATCGATCCTTGTTAATTCGGTCTCTTCTAAACGGCCCAAAGATAGATAAAAAATGTGATTCGCATCCTTTTTGCCGTCTCTGTAAGCCTCCTATTCTTTAACGTGATTAAACGAATATTAACATTTATTAACTTCCCAATCTTGCTATCTTTGCAACGCTTTGCCCAAAATCGGGTCGAAAGCCAACATTTTGCTGTAATAATCACTATTCAAAACTTTTCTATAGATGAATGAAGCTGTGAATATCAAAGAATTGAACGAAAAGATTCAATTAGAGAGTGCCTTTGTCGATCTCATCTCAATGGAGATCAAGAAGGTGATTGTGGGTCAGAAGCATCTGGTGGAGAGCCTGCTCATAGGATTGCTGTCGGATGGACATGTTCTGCTCGAAGGCGTTCCCGGACTGGCCAAAACTTTGGCGATTAAAACATTGGCCGACACCATTAAGGCTCGTTTCAGCAGAATTCAGTTTACCCCCGATCTGCTGCCTGCCGATTTGGTGGGTACCATGATTTATAGCCAGAAGAATGAGGAGTTTCAGGTAAAGAAGGGGCCCATTTTTGCCAATTTTATCCTGGCCGACGAGATTAATCGTTCGCCGGCCAAGGTACAAAGTGCCCTGTTAGAGGCCATGCAGGAGAAGCAGGTAACCATCGGAAACCACACCTATCCGCTTGAGAGCCCCTTTCTGGTGCTGGCAACACAAAATCCCATCGAACAGGAGGGCACCTATCCCTTGCCGGAAGCGCAAGTGGATCGCTTTATGCTGAAAGTGGTAATCACCTATCCGCAAAAAGAGGAGGAGCGTCTTATTCTCAGACAAAATCTTGGAAGCACCTTTCCCACACCCAATGCCATCCTTTCGCCTGCCGATATCCTAAAAGCCCGTGAGGTTGTTAAGCAGGTTTATATGGACGAGAAGATTGAAAAATACATTCTCGATCTGGTCTTCGCCACCCGTTTCCCGGGCGAATATAAGCTGGAAAAGTTTCTGCCTATGATTGGATACGGAGCCTCTCCCAGAGCCAGTATAAGCCTGGCAAGAGCCAGCAAAGCCTATGCTTTTATCAGGCGTCGGGGCTATGTGATTCCGGAAGATGTAAGAGCGGTATGTTTCGATGTACTGCGTCACCGCATCGGGCTTACTTACGAAGCCGAAGCCGAAGGTATTACCACAGAGCAGGTCATTACCCAGATAGTCAATGCCGTTGAGGTTCCTTAGTCGTTACCCATCTGTGCAGCTATGGATTCGAACGAGTTAATTTCGAAAGTCCGCAAAATTGAGATCAAGACACGCGGACTTACCAACCAGATATTCGCGGGAGAGTATCACTCTGCCTACAAAGGTCGCGGTATGGCATTCAGCGAGGTGCGTGCCTACCAGTATGGCGACGACATCAGGAATATCGACTGGAATGTAACTGCCCGATTCCGCACTCCTTATATTAAGGTGTTCGAAGAGGAGAGGGAGTTAACCGTTATGTTGCTGATAGACGTCAGCGGTTCGGGTCAAACCGGATCGCGGCTGAGACTTAAAAGATCACTAATGGCCGAAATTGCCGCTGTACTCTCGTTCTCGGCTATTCAAAACAACGATAAAGTGGGGGTAATATTTTTCAGTGACCGGATTGAGAAGTTTATTCCGCCCAAAAAAGGACGACAGCACATCTTGCGAGTGATTAGTGAAGTAATCCATATTGAACCGCTACACAGTGGTACCGACTTGTCGGTTGCGCTACAATATCTCACAAATGCGATAAAAAAACGGAGTACGGCTTTTATTCTCTCCGACTTTCTTTCGCCCTCATTCGAGCAGGCGCTCCGTATTGCCGGCAGAAAGCATGATATTGCGGCACTCAGGGTGTACGACAGCCGCGAATCGGAGTTGCCTTCGGTGGGATTGATGAAAGTGCGCGATGCCGAGAATGGCAATACCCGCTGGGTAGACACTTCCAGCTTGCAGGTCAGGCGCGCCTACGCCTCATGGTGGCATCGTCGACAACAGGAGCTGAACGATCTTTTTGCTCGTTGTGGTACCGATCACTGTATGTTACGAACCGACGAAGATTATGTAAAAACCCTGATTTCTCTCTTTAAAAAACGTTCTCTATGAAACAGTATATCAGACATATACTTCTTGGAGTTCTCTTTTTTGCAGGGGTAGGGGTCTCGGCACAAAACTCCGAAGCGTTGCAATCCACTACATCCGGATATTCAGCCCGGGTTTCTCTCCAGCCCGACAGTGTAACCATTGGCGAGACATTCAATATGTGGGTTGATGTGCAATTTCCGGAAGGGGCGAATGTTACTTTGCCTGCACCGGGCGATACACTGCTGCAACATATAGAGATCTTGCATTCCGAACTGGCCGATTCTGCACATCACGCCAATGGAGAACAAAGCGTCAGAATGCACTATTCGTTGATTGCGCTCGACAGCGGTGAGTTTGCCCTTTCGCCCCGGGCACTTTTTAAGCATGGGGCAGTTTTCGACACTCTTTATGCAGATCCCGCATTCATACACATCTCTCTTGCACCCGCCGATTCTTCAGGCAACATACGCGATATCAAACCCATCTATACCATACCCGTTACGCTGGATGAGGTTTTGCCCTGGGTGGCGCTTCTTCTCCTTCTGTCGGCTCTGGTGTGGCTGATTGTCAGGATTGTCAAAAAAACCCGACATCGTGAGCCGCTTTTCGGAAAGGCGCAGCCCATTCTGCCACCTCACCTCGAGGCCTTGCGGCAGCTGGACCAGCTACGCCAGGAGAAACTTTGGCAAGAGGGGCAAACAAAAGCCTACTATACCCGACTTACCGATATTGTGAGAGTGTATCTCGATAACCGTTTCGGGCTCTCCTCCAGAGAGCAGGTTACTCGTGAGATTCTCGCATCACTTCGGGCAACAGGATTCGAGAACAACCTGTTGATTAACCGATTAGA
>JBFWIG010000278.1:0-3744 GCA_050256115.1 Bacteroidales bacterium
CGGCCATAGCCAAAGGAAGTGTCTTAACGGCCTGCGCAATCACCTCCCTGCACGCCTCCGGATAGTGATTATAGAGAGCCAGCGCCCCGAAAGCCATCCCCGCGTTACAGACCTGATTCCAGTTATTCTCTACCCTTGTCCAACTGTTGGTGCTCCGGTTAAGGGCCAACGCTACCCCCTTTTCATAGAGTGCCTCGCGGATATACTGCTTCGACAACTCAGGGAGCGCATCAAAAAGCCAATCGTAGCCAATGGCCACCCCCATACTCATCTCGGCCACATCCAGAAAATGCGAAGGATTCCAGTCCGAAAAGGCCGAAACCGCCAACATCTCCTGCTCAGCCCGCTTTAGATAGCGGGCATCGGAGGTGATTCGGTAGGCGTAAGAAAGAAAAAAGATACGCTGCAGCGCCGTTCTACTCTTATCGAGCAGCCGTTTTCCAATTAGCACTCGTTGCACGGGCGGTTGCGAAAGAATCCGGTTGCACTCATCCACAATGGCTCTATGTACCTTAAGATAGAGAGAGTCTTTGGCAATCAACTGCTTAACCGATGCCTCCCCCCGGGCAGGCCAGAGAATGGCCGGGTGAGAGATCCGCTCCTTCTGCAACAGCACTGCGGGAGTCTGCACAGAGAGATCCTGCGCCGATAGCGCTGTGGCCGACCACAGCAAACAAAGCATACACAAGCCAACAAGTCTAACCATATCGCGAAAAGATAAAGGGGTTTCGATCAGAGCGTTTTCAGCGCACCGGTTCTCTGCACCTGCAGACAATAGTAGTTGGGCTTAATACCCCTGAGATAAGGAATAGAACGGATCACCCTGCTTTTAATCCGGAAGAGCCACTTGGCCAACGGTTTACCCGCAAAATTGGCCTGCACAAAGTCCGAACCGAAAAAGCCGCACTTATCGCGAATCAGCGAGTAACCCTCCGAAAAGAGCAGAAACCGGAAGAGCCCCGGCGTAAAGATATTTATATGGCCATAGCCGCAGAAATGGTCTACTTTTTTATCGACATAAAAGCCGAAATCGATGGGCACCTCATACATCTGCTGCTTTGAGACCCGCCCGATTTCCCGAATCAAAGCCCGTGGAAACTCCACATGCTCAATTACATGCGAACAGTAGGCCAGATCAAAAAAACCGTCGGAGTACGGGAGATGATAACCGTCGAACACCAGCACCTCTTTCAGAAAAGGGATCGCTTTGGATTTTGCCTGCCGAACGGCCGTTTGGGAGATATCGCAACCATACAGATTTTGCGAAAAGCCCTGCTCCGACAAAAAACCGAGAATGCTCCCGTCGCCGCAGCCCACCTCTAACACCTTATCGACCGGCTTACCCCCCGACATCTCTATCACATTCATGGCTTTGGTACGGGCAGCCAGATGGCGCCACCGCAAAAAGGCATCGCTCTTAGGCTTGTCGTACTGTTGCTGATAGGCCTTTACCAGGGCACTGTCGGAGCCCAATGCGCCCCCCTGCAACGACAACGAATCGGTTACAGGCAGGGCCGAACCCTCTTCCCCGCGGGGTGCAGAACCGGCAATAGAACTATTCATTCAAAGGGATAGTAAAGAAAAAGGTGGTGCCCTTACCGGGCTCGGAGGTAAACCAAATCTGCCCGCCGGAGGCCTCGACCAACTGCTTACAGAGTTGGAGCCCGATTCCGGAACCCTTCTCCTTCATGGTTCCATAGGTGGTAAAGGTGCCCTTCTGGCCAAACACCTTATCGGCATCTTCGGGCGCAATCCCCCGTCCCTGATCGGCCACCGAAAGGGTTACCTCCGTTTGCGAATAGTCGCCTCTTACCGTAATGGTGTCGGAAGGGTTACTGAATTTAATGGCATTCGAAAAGAGATTCCGCAACACCGTCTTAATCATCTCGGTATCGATCATCACCTCAGGGAAAAGCTCCGAAAACTCCGACGCGATAGCCACCTTCTTCATCATAGCCTGCGACTGAACCCCCGAAATCACCACATCTACCAGCTCCTTCACATTGGCATTGCGCTTCTCTACCGCCATCTTACCCAACTGCGTCTTGGTCCACTTTAACAGATTATCGAGCAACTCATAGGCATCGGTCGAGGTTTTGGTAATCAGATCTATCACCTCCGTAACCTCCGGAGTAAGCGTACTTTTATCGACCAACAGATCGAGCGTTTCGCACAACATCTTAGTGGTACCGATGGGCGAACGCAAATCGTGCGAAATAATGGAGTAGAGCATATCGCGCGACTGGATGGTGCTCTCCAGATCCTCCTTCTGCCTGAGAATGGTGCGGTGAGCCGCCAAGAGGCGCAACTGATTCTGAATCCGAACCAGGAGTTCCTCCTTCCGGAAGGGTTTGGTAATAAAGTCGACCGCACCCAACTGGAAACCCTTTACAATACTGGCCGAATCGTTGAGCGCCGTGAGAAATATGGCCGCAATATGACGCGTAGCCGGATTCTTTTTCATAATCTCAAGCACCTCGAAACCATTCAGCCCCGGCATCATCACATCAAGAAGCACCAAATCAGGCAACTCCGACTCAATATAAGAGAGCGCCTCTACCGGATCGGTATAGTGCCGGGTTCGGTAGCCCTCCTTTTTTAGAATGGCCTCCAGCAACAGAACATTCGATAAGATATCGTCGACAATTAACAGATTAAAGTCGGACGGAACAACTAATTCATCTTCAGCCATAAGACGCCGGAATAACGTAAAGAAAACTATTCGAATCACGCAAATTTAACAAAAAGCATAGATTGCCGAAGGAAAGGCGTAAGAAATTCGAACCTTTCCGCCCCTTTCGGCAACAAATTATTTGCAGTGAGTGTGCGAAAAACACTATATTTGACAGATAATCTACACCTGTGTCCCGACTAATTGCTACTCCTGATGACTTCACAAGCTACCCCATTGGCCAACCCTGCAAACGAAACAGGAGATGGCCGGCGCAAAAGGATATTGATTGCTGAAGATACCGACAGTAATTATATGTTGTTAGAAATTCTGCTCCGAAAACACTATGCGCTAGACCGCGCCTGCGACGGCCTCGAAGCGGTGGAGAAGGCAAAGAAGGAGCCGTATCATCTGGTCTTAATGGACATACGCATGCCCCATTTAAATGGGATAGAGGCCACACGTGCCATCCGCGAGTTTAATACCCTTCTGCCCATCATTGCCCAAACTGCCAACGCCTTCGATACCGACCGGGAGGCAGCGCTTTCGGCAGGTTGCAACGACCTCATTACCAAACCTATCGGATTCGAAGCCCTAAACGCCCTCATCAAAAAATATATCCTGTAAAAGCCAGCCGTATGAAAGTGATTCTTGTTGTTGACGACAAACCCGAAATTGCCAAGGTGATAACTGTTTATCTGTCGGCCGAGTACGAAGTGCACTATATGGAAGACCCTATCAAAGCCATCAGCTGGCTGATGTCGGGAAATTTTCCCAACCTGATTATCACCGATATTCAGATGCCCAATATGAACGGAGGCGAGTTTCTGAAGTTCTTGAAATCGAGCGAACTCTTTAAAGCCATTCCTGTGTTGGTTCTTTCGAGCATTGAGGGGAGTGAGGAGCGAATTCAACTGCTGGAAGACGGAGCCTCCGACTTCCTGCTTAAACCCTTTAACCCGCAGGAGCTGAAAATTCGGATTAAGAATATCTTGCGGGGAGGTTGATACATATGAAAGGGATCTATCTCGGCAAAAATACAGCATCACGCGACCGCTTCGCCGGATTTTTCG
>JBFWIG010000279.1:0-3722 GCA_050256115.1 Bacteroidales bacterium
ATGATTAAGGATGGAAAAATTGCGCTCGAACGTTATGCCCTCGGGAATAAAGCCAGTTCCAGGTGGGCGGGCTTCTCTACTACAAAGTCTGTTGTTTCTACGCTGATGGGAATTGCCGTGAAGGAGGGAAAGATTGCCGATATTGATGATCAGGTAGTCGATTATCTGCCCCAATTGGCGGAAACGGCCTATGATGGCGTTACAATAAAACAGCTGATGCAGATGTCGTCGGGGGTGGAATGGAACGAAGATTATCTGGATCCGGATTCCGATCTGTCGGCAGTTTTTCAAGCGATTCTTGATGGCGAAAGTGGCGGTATTCTCAATTATATGGCTGGTTTGCAGCGCATAGCAGAACCCGGCACACAATTTCTTTATAAGACCGGCGAAACGCACCTGCAAGCCGAAGTGCTAAAATCTGTTCTTGACGGAGAAACGATCTCCAATTATCTTTCCCGAAAGATATGGGCCAATATGGGCATGGAGGCAGATGCAAATTGGTTGTTGGAGTCCGAAGGGGGTATCGAGTTTGGGGGAGGTTTACTGAGTATGACCTTGAGAGATTATGGTCGATTTGGTCTCTTTATGTTAAACGATGGTAAAATTAACGGGACTTCCATCCTCCCGTCGGGTTGGGTAGATGCGCTTTCATCGCCGCCGGCAGATGCTCCGCAATGTGCATGCAATGAGTTGTATTCGGAAAATAACGCCGCAGAGTATCCGTATGCATACCCGCTGGGGTATAGTTATAATTGGTGGTCACTGCCCGATCAAACCTGGGGAGAGTGGGAATACTTGAATGATACTTCGTGGTGGGGTTCGGATGCAATTGAAGCGGTTCAGCCCAACTTTATCCATTTGCTCGGAACATTTACCGCCCAGGGCGTCTTCGGCCAGTTTATGCACATTAACCAGGCAGAGCAAATGGTAACCATTGTGTTAAGTGCCTGGGAAACGCCATGGATCGATCCCAAAGAGTACGAAACGTACTGTTTTATCAATGCGGCCGCCGAAGCCTTACAACAGTAAAAAATCAGCTTTTTGAACGATATGGTTTGCGTTTCGGTTAGTTGACAGCCAGATGCAGCTCTTTCCAGACGGGTGCCTGTTGGTATTTTTCAATCGAGGCTGCGGGTACATTCACGGTGACTTGCTCTTTGCTCCAGAAGAATACTTTTTCCAGTGCGGGTGGCTCTGTGGCCTGGATAGTGATCTGTTTTAGTGCCGGGTTGTTAAATAAAACTGATTCGTCAATTTTGGTGACCGCGGCCGGAAGAGTTACCCGTTCCAGCTCTTTGCAATTGCTTAAGATGCCCGAAGCCAGAGTTTGCAGCTCGGGGAAGTGGAACTCCTTGATACTGCATAGGGCAAAGGCATATTCGCCGAGATGCGTAACACTTTCAGGCAGTGTAACCGAATTGAGCGCAAAACATCCGCTAAAGGCAAAGCCGTCGATGTGGAAAAGGTGTGGGGGCAATGTGATACGCTCGAGCTTTTTGCATCCTTGAAAGGCCGCAAGGCCAATTGAGGTAAGACTATTTGGAAGGTGTACGGTTTTGAGGTTCTCGCAGTTGTCGAATGCAAGAAGTGCAATGGCACGAACCCCCTCCGGAAGAACCACCGAGGTGACGGCACTTTCCTGAAATGCGGAGGCACCAATAGTTACTACCGGATAGGTAATCCCGTTGTGTGATACGTGCGAGGGTATCACGATATCGCCCCTGTATTTGGATCCATTTGGTGGGGCGATCAAGATAGTTCCGGAAATCTGCGAGGGGAAGGCTTTGCTGCCCTGCGGATTTTCTTGTGTTAGAACAATGGCTTGATCTCCCTTAAAAAAGAGTTCTTTCCCATTGTGCATCACCGAAAAGGCAACCGGCTCTTTCCTGGCTTTAATTGCTTTGGCGGCAAATAGATGTTCGCCTTTGTTTTCCTTGTTATCTGTCAGGGTGTTTTTTATCAGCAAATTAAAATCGTCGGGGGTAATCGGTTTCTTAAAGCGCATGTTTACAATGGCGCAAACAGAGGGTCCCTCAAGCTCTATCGGGGTGCCGGAAATTGAAACGGATAATTTGGAGTTGACGTCAATAGCCACTACCCCCATCTTCGATGTATCCAAAGAGTCGCTGAAAAGCGCAAATGGCTCACCCACCCCGAAAATCACCGTGAAATCCTGAATGTTTTCGCCCCCGTCTGTTAAGAGACGCACATTCATGGCATTGCCATGATGGTAGGAGAGGAGCGCTTCCTGACGGTCTATCAGTTGCTGAATTTCCAATCCGGAAGCCCGGCTCGAATCGGGGAAGTTGCAATCGCCAACGAGGGTAACGGTTTCGATCTGTTGCAACAGATATGCTATTTTTTTTCGTTCGTCGGGGGGGCAATCCGGGGCAATGGAATCTTTTATTTGCTGAAGATACGATTTGCCCGAAATGGTAAGTGTATTTATCTCTCCGGCTGCAGCATCTTTCCGAAGATCAAGATATTGGTTTACGAAGGTGTTGTTTTGCGAAAAGGCGGGGAGGGTTGCCAAAGCCAGAAGTAGTACGCACAGAATGGTTTTCATACCTATTTGGTTTTTCTAAGCTGATTCAGGTTTTTTAAATAGTTTGTACCGTTCATATCCATATTTACACCCTCCGATAATTTGGCAAGTTGTGCCAGATCTATCTTTCCGGTTATATTCATCACGGTTACGTTGTTTTCGGTATTCACGCACATCACAAACTCCACAATCTGGCCCTTCTCTTCCAGAATGTACATGGCAATTTTGGCGTCGTTTTCGGTTACAGAGAGTAACTCTTCGAAGGGTGTCAGAATTTTCTCAATTTTGGCACGATCGGTCGGGTTCAGATCGAACATCATCAGAATAGAGATGTTCTTTACATTGCTTAAAAACTCCTGTAACTCCTTGTCGTTTTTTTGCGTAGAATCTTCCGAACCGAACGACATGCGCAACATCTTTCCGGAGATGTTAAGGCTGATGGCATCGTTGGTTGCGCCTCCGGTTTGTGCAATGATTTTGGGAACCACACTTTGGCTATAAGCGGCCACCGGCAGCAAAAGCCATAAGAGGATGAGGATTTTATTCATTCGATTGAGAATTAAGCCTTTCGTTTATCACTTTTGCTGTTTCTAACTGCTGTCTGACCGCATTTTCAGCCCGATTTATCTCCGACGACGAGAGTAACAGTAAACTCCTTACGGTCTCCCGCACTTCGGCTTCGCTCATATCATGGTTGCGATTTTTGGATCCTGAGGGAATCAGTTGTTTCACGCCGAGACCCACGATGAGGGCCATAGAGGCAGCCACAGCCATCCGGCATACAAGCGAGGCGCACAGCATGGGTTTACGGGCGGGTTTTGCATCGATGGCCTTCAGGATTCGTTGGTCGAAGGTCTCATCGGGTAACGAGGCAGCAGCCTGCAGGCCCGAAAACCATCTGCGCCACTGTTCCAGTTCCGGCTCCAGAACGGGATGTTCGCTGAAGAACTGCACAATGGCCTGCTCTTCGTCCCTGTGCGTATCGCCTTCCCAATAGCGCTCTATCAATCCTTTTACTTTTTCAGTATCCATTTTTATTGATCTTTATGTAGAGCTCCCTGATTTTTTGTCTTGCCCTGTAGAGATGGGTTTTTACCAGCGATTCGGAGATTTGCAGGATGGAGGCTATCTCCTGATAGGAGTGTTCCTGCATCTCTCTCAGGATAATCAACTCCTT
>JBFWIG010000280.1:0-3716 GCA_050256115.1 Bacteroidales bacterium
CTGCGCTTCGCGCGGAAGGGAGTGACGGGTTGGGGGGATACCATATATATATGGTGTGGGATGGAGTTGCGGTTGATGGGTTTTTTTGGTTTTTTTATAACTTCTGTTGTTTGTTGAAAAAAATAATATACCTTTGCAAACCGTTTTTGTACGCGTGTGTAACTAATACTAAATAAAGTCTTTATGCCTACAATTCAACAATTAGTAAGGAAGGGGAGAACTAATCTTGTCGACAAAAGTAAATCTCCTGCCCTTGACTCCTGCCCTCAGCGTCGGGGTGTTTGTGTACGTGTGTACACCACAACTCCGAAAAAACCCAATTCTGCCATGCGTAAGGTGGCCAGGGTTCGGTTAACCAATGGTAAGGAGGTGAATGCTTATATCCCCGGCGAAGGCCATAATCTGCAGGAGCACTCTATTGTGTTGATCCGCGGTGGCCGTGTAAAGGATTTGCCCGGGGTACGTTACCACATTGTGAGGGGGGCTCTCGACACTTCGGGTGTAGAAGGCCGTCTCAGAAGTCGTTCGCTGTATGGTGCAAAGAGGCCTAAGAAAGGCGTTCCCGCACCCGCTGCAAAAGGAAAGAAGAAATAACACACTTAATTAAGGCTAAGAAAGATGCGTAAGTCAAAACCCAAAAAAAGGATATTGTTGCCCGATCCGGTGTTTAGCGATCCTCAGGTAACCCGGTTTGTGAATAATCTGATGTTGCAGGGTAAAAAGAATACCGCGTATAAGGTGTTCTACAGTGCTCTCGACATTGTTGCTAAACGTGCTGCCGATAAAGAGATGCCGGCACTCGATATTTGGCGGAAGGCGCTCGACAATGTAACCCCTCAGGTAGAGGTGAAGAGTCGTCGCGTGGGCGGTGCCAACTTCCAGGTTCCTATGGAGGTTCGTCCCGACCGTAAGATTTCGTTATGTATGAAGAACCTGGTGCTCTATTCGCGTAAGCGTCCGGGTAAGTCGATGAGTGAAAAGCTGGCTGCTGAGATTCTCGCCGCCTTCAATAACGAGGGTGGTGCCTTCAAGAGAAAGGAAGACATGCACAAAATGGCCGAGGCTAATAAGGCCTTCTCGCATTTTAGATTTTGATGTGCAACGGGTGCAAAAACGGGAAAAATCAGTGTAGTTAATCATCAGCATGACGAATCTAAAAAATACTAGAAATATTGGGATCATGGCTCACATCGACGCCGGTAAAACTACAACTACCGAGCGGATTCTCTATTATACCGGTGTGAACTATAAGATTGGTGAGACCCACGAAGGGACTGCCACTATGGACTGGATGGCTCAGGAGCAGGAGCGTGGTATTACCATCACCTCGGCCGCTACCACCTGTTCGTGGAATTATAACGGAGAACAGTACCGGATTAATGTGATCGACACGCCGGGCCACGTCGACTTTACTGTTGAAGTAGAGCGTTCGTTGCGGGTTCTCGATGGAGCGGTAGCTCTTTTTTGCGCGGTTGGCGGTGTTGAGCCCCAGTCGGAAACTGTTTGGCGTCAGGCAGAGAAGTATCGTGTTCCCCGCCTGGCCTTTGTAAATAAAATGGATCGTAACGGCGCCGATTTTCAGGGCGTGCTACAGCAAATTCATGATAAACTGCACTCTAAAGCGATTGCGTTACAGTTCCCTCTCGGACAGGAGGAGAAGTTTAACGGCGTAGTCGATTTGGTAACTTTTAAAGCCATTCGTTGGACAGATTCAGGTAAGGAGACCGCTTTCCATGAGGAAGAGGTGCCCGCCGAAGCGCTGGCCGAAGCTACAGAGTGGCGTAATCAACTACTTGAGGCGGTTGCCGAGGTAGATGATGTTTTGATGGAGAAATTTTTTGAGGATCCGGAAACACTTACAGTCGAAGAGATTAAGAGTGCCGTTCGTAAGGCGGTGATTAATCAGGCCTTTGTACCTGTGATGTGCGGTTCGGCCTTTAAGAACAAAGGTGTTCAGCAGTTGCTCGATGCGGTAACTGCTTATCTGCCCAGCCCGCTCGATAAGGGAAATATCGTGGGAACCAACCCCGATACCGAAGCCGAGGTGGTGCGCGAACCCAGTCGCACCGAGCCTACTGCCGGTCTGGCCTTTAAGATTGCTACCGACCCGTTTGTGGGCCGTTTAGCATATGTTCGTGTCTATTCGGGAGTTATTGAAAGTGGATCCTATCTGCTCAATACCCGAACCGGCAAGAAGGAGCGTATTGCCCGTCTGTTCCAGATGCATGCCAATAAGCAAAACGCCATTGAGAAGTGTTACGCCGGCGATATTTGTGCCGTGGTTGGGTTTAAAGATCTTCGTACCGGCGATACGCTGTGTGCTATAGATGCCCCCATTGTACTTGAATCAATGACCTTCCCCACACCGGTTATCGGTGTAGCGGTAGAACCTAAAACGCAGGGCGACTTGGATCGTTTGGGTATTGCTCTCGGAAAGCTTGCCGAAGAGGATCCTACCTTCCAGGTGAAGACCGATCCCGATTCGGGACAGACGGTTATCAGTGGGATGGGAGAGTTGCATCTGGAGATTATTCTTGACCGCCTTAAGCGGGAGTTCAAGGTAGATTGCAGCCAGGGTGCTCCCCAGGTTGCCTATAAGGAGGCTATTACCGGTTCTGTTCAGCATCGTGAAGTCTTCAAGAAGCAGAGCGGCGGTAGAGGAAAGTTTGCCGATATCATTGTAGCAATCAGCCCTGTAGATGAAGGTCAGTTGGGTCTGCAATTTGTTGATGAGGTGAAGGGAGGTAACATTCCCCGCGAGTACATTCCTTCGGTAGAGAAGGGTTTCATAGAGGCTATGGCCAATGGTGTGTTGGCAGGATATGCTGTCGACAGCCTGAAGGTACGTCTGCTCGATGGCTCTTTTCACGCAGTCGACTCCGACTCTCTCTCGTTCGAAATTTGTGCCAAGCAGGCTTTCCGTAAGGCTTGCCGCAATGCGAAACCGGTTCTTCTGGAGCCCATTATGTCGGTAGAGGTGGTAACACCTGAGGAAAATATGGGCGATGTAATCGGCGATTTTAACAAACGCCGTGGTCAGATTGAAGGGATGGAGTCGCGTGGTGGTGCCCGGGTGGTTAAAGCCAAGGTGCCTCTTTCGGAGATGTTTGGTTATGTTACCGTGTTACGTACTATTACCTCCGGCCGTGCTACCTCTACCATGGAGTTTTCGCACTATGCGCAAGTTCCTGAATCGATCTCGAAAGAGGTGGTATCTAAATCGAAAGGTGTCAATATTGAAGATTAAATAAATAGCTATTGCAATGAGCCAAAAGATTAGAATTAAGCTTAAATCTTACGACCACAACCTGGTCGACAAATCGGCCGAGAAGATTGTAAAAACGGTGAAGAGTACCGGTGCTGTAGTGAGCGGGCCTATTCCCCTCCCTACCCACAAAAGGATCTTTACGGTAAACCGCTCCACTTTTGTTAACAAGAAGTCGAGAGAACAGTTCCAGTTGAGCTCTTTTAAACGCTTGATGGACATCTACAGTTCTACGCCCAAAACTATCGACGCCTTGATGAAGTTGGAACTTCCCAGTGGTGTGGAGGTAGAGATTAAAGTATGATGATGGGATCATTTAGGTGTTATGCCTAACAAATCCGTATTGAAAACGTCTAAATTGAAATTGTTATGCCAGGATTAATTGGAAAGAAGGTGGGTATGACCTCTATCTTCGGTGCCGATGGGAAGAATATTCCCTGCACGGTAATCG
>JBFWIG010000281.1:0-3697 GCA_050256115.1 Bacteroidales bacterium
GCCGGATGCTTCTGCAGGGCTTTCTAAAGGGCGAGGTAGAAGAGGCACAATACTACTTTTCGAATCCTTATGATTCTGTGGCCGGTGCACTCAATCTGGTGATGCTGACCCATGGCTGGAGAGGCTTTTTGCGAAAAGACAAGCCCGTGGATACGGAAAATGGCCGACAAGAGGGCCAGAGCCCTGGTGAGACGGAACTCTCGATGCAGCCCGAGGAGGGGTTTAGGGTTTCGGGGCGCATTTCGGATATGTTCAACAAGCCGATTCCCGATTTGAAAATCTCCCTTTTGGCGCAGGGAGACCACACCTTTGTACAAGACATCCGTTCGGACGAAAAAGGGAGATTTGCCTTTATCGACCTGCCGCTTCGGGGTACCACCAAGGTGACACTCTATAGTCATAGCAGCAGAATCACCAGCAAAATCAAACGACTAAATGTGGGTTTCGAGCTGGATCCCCAACAGAAGTTGCAAAAGCCGAAGGTCTACGCTCCCCGCCTTCCGGAACAGAGCATCGGGGTGATGGCGCTATTGGACGCGTTCCGAAAGCAAAAGCTTCTGGAACAGACCTTCCTCGATAGCTTAAGGAATATCTCCGGCATGCAATACATTGAGGAGGTGTCCATTACAAGAAAGCCCCTGATTAAAAATTCGTATAATAGAAACGGGCCCGGCAACGCCGATCTTGTGCTCGACGAAAAGGCCATGGGCAAGTTCGACCGGTTTAGCAATCTGCTGGAGGTTTTGGAGCATGAGGTTCCCAGCTTCAGAAAGGGCTATTTCAGCTCTGGCCCCTCTTATTTTTTCAGCCTTGAGCCCAGAGAGGGTTATGATCCAAGGTTCGCTATTGGAATCCGGCGTATAATCTTTCGAGTCGATGGCGCGCCACTTCCCTACTATGGAGAGGTGTCTGTAACTCCTCAAGGTAAGGAAGATTATTTCGAATACCAGGCCAACCTGTTGCGCAGTATTCCGGTTTCGCAGTTGGTGGGGGTGGAGGTGATGGTTTCACTCAAATACTTAGCTGGGTATGGCGAATTAAGTATGGATGATAATTCATTAGTCGCTGCATTTGCACGCGAAAAGCTGTACAATATCAATCGGGAAAATTGCTGCTTCATTGAAATCACTACCAAAGAGGGAAAGGGAATTGTCAGGGGTGAGCGAGGTGGGAAAATAACCACTTATATTCGGGGTGTAGCCACCCCCCGTCAGTTCTATGTTCCAAAGTATACGCCTACCGAGTTTCCCGATCGTCTCCCTTACCACCGAAAACCCACCCTTCTCTGGGTACCCGAACTAATTACTTCCGAAGAGGGAAAAGCGGAGGTATCGCTGCCGGTGGGCAGAAACTTTGCCCGAACGCTGCGGGTGCGGGTGGAGAGTTATTCGCCCACAGGAATGGTGGGATCGGACGAGGTTTACCTGCCTGTGGGCAGAGAGAAGGGAACTTGGTAAGGGCAATTCAATCCTATACATTGCAGAGATAATATGGCCGTACACTCGAAATTAAAGCACAGCGTTCAGAGAGGTATCTTCCTGATTGTATTTGTACTCCTTGCATCGATCTCATGTCTGTCGGCCCAGGAATCCTCCCGTCTTCCAGCTGCGTTTACGCGGCTCTTTGCGCAGGAGATGGGGTTTCAGGCGCGTTATGCACCCGAACAGATCCATCTCTTTACCAATCGCGAAGTTTATGCAGCAGGCGATACCCTCTGGTTCTCCGGCTGGGTATTGAATGACCAGACCCTCGAACCCACAACCCACAGCCGAAGGCTCTATGTGGACCTTATCAATCCGGAGTTAAAGATTGTACAGGATCTGGTACTCGAAATAAAGAATGGCACTGCTCATGGCTCATTTATATTGTCGGATAACCAAACCGCCGATGCCTTTTTTCAACTGCGAGCTTACACGCAGTGGTCGATGCATTTCGACTCCACTTACATTTCCCACCGTATCCTTCCGGTGTGGCAAGAATCACCGGCAGACGATTCTAGTACCCGCCCCAACAAGTATCAACTGGTGACAAGAGGCGTTAACAAACGACCTGTGCTGCGTCGCATCCGCTTCCCAAAGGAGGGTGAGGCAGATGTCGCGACAGCCGATAGCAGCTCTACCCCCGACTCTCTTCCCCTTATCGATGTGTCATTTCTTCCCGAAGGAGGCAGCTGGGTGGAGGGAATTCGCTGCCGTATGGCCTTTAAGGCCCTGGCTTCCGATGGTTACGGTGTGGAAGTGGATGGAGATATCCTCGACCAGAACGACTCACTGGTTTGTACCTTCCAATCGGAGCATCTGGGGATGGGATCATTCCAGATTACCCCTCAGCCCGGAAAAAGCTATACGGCCCGCCTCTTTACAGGACAACGTATTGCGTTACCACAACCTCTGAGTTCGGGGATATGCCTTCAGGCAGAGGTGGGGGAATATGATTCCGGATCACTCACGGTTACCGTTTCTCTCTCGCAGGGCGAGGTCGACTCGTTACGAGAGGTGGTTCTGGTAGTGCAATCAATTGGGAAAATAGCAACCGCCTATCCTGTGCAATGCAATAGTTCGGTTCGCACGTTAAAGATTCCTGATGCCAAGCTCCCGGAAGGAATAACCCGGATTACACTCTATAACGAGAAGGCCGAACCGCTGGCCGAGAGGCTCTGCTTTCTTCCGCTGAATCAGCAGCAGCTCTCAGTTGATGTTCAGCCCTCCATCGCCAGTGTCGACACCCCTCCCGACCTCTCGGGGGCAAAACTTACCCTGAAGCTGCAATCAACACTAAAGCAGACGGGATCTCCAATCACAGCTCTGTTGGCGGTATCGGTTACCGACAGCCTATACGCTCCTACCGATCCTTCGACGGCCTCGCTGGTAAGCCGGATGCTTCTGCAGGGATTTCTGAAGGGAGATGTAGAAGAGGCGAAATACTACTTTTCGTATCCGTACGACTCTGTGGCTGCTTCACTCGATCTGGTAATGCTGACACACGGTTGGAGAGGGTATCTGCGGAAGGTTCAGCCCGGGGAGAGGGGACCAAACAGACTAGACGGGAAAAGTCCCACTGAGTTGGAGTTCATTCCGCAAGACGAAAAGGTTTTTTCGGTTTCGGGCCGGATTACCGATCTCCTCAACAAACCCATTCCCAAACGCAAAATCTCGCTCCAGGCACAGGGCGACAGTGCTCATAAAGAAGAGACCCTCTCCGACAAAATGGGACACTTTGCTTTTGCAGATCTGCCTTTGCGGGGAACCACCAAGATTACTCTATGGCTGCAGAATAACCGAATGCGGCGGCGATGGTTCAATGTAGGCTTCGAACTCGATTCTCAAAATGAGATCCTAAAACCGCCTGTCTATCCGCCTAATCTCCCAGAACAGCACTTCGGGGTAAGGGCATTGCTGGAAACGCTCCGATTGCGTAAGCTTATGGAGCAAGCCTTTATCGACAGCCTGAAGCATATCCCCGGCATGATCTACATCGACGAGGTAGCGATTACCGCCAAACCCTATATCAAAAACTCATTCAATAAGAATGGGCCCGGAAAGGCCGACTATGTTGTCGACGAAAAGGACTTGGGAAAGTTCGACCCAATCAGCAATCTGTTAGAGGTATTGGAGCATGAAATACCCGGTTTCAGAATGGTCTATTTAAATAGCGATAGTTCCTTGTTCAGCCCGGTACCCAAACCGGGCTATGAGGG
>JBFWIG010000282.1:0-3685 GCA_050256115.1 Bacteroidales bacterium
GGCCGAAAAGTTCAAGACTCCCGTAGTTCACCAAAAGCCGGAGAATTTCGCGCTCTGCTCTGTCCTGATCGTTATCGCTGTACGCAGGGGCCGAATCGGGAGAGAGAGAAGCGTTGGAGTCGCGATCGGGGGCAGCACCATCAAGCAGGTGATTGGCAGGATCGCTTCCACCCCGCACTGCGTGAACAGAAGTACTCTGAATAGAGCGCTTACGCCTACGGTTATGAACCTCGGTGTGGAGAACCTGCTCCTCAACCTGCAGCAACCGGCTGCACTCCTTCAGGTAGACCGCTCTGATAATACCATCGGGAATGAGCGAAATCGACTGAACCACTTCAGTAATGAGTGCTGCCCGCTTAATGGGGTCGGCCTTGGCCTCATCGAGCAATAGTTTAATCTTAAACGAGATAAAGTCGGTTTCGTTATCACGCAAATAGATACGCAACACCGTAGAACTCTGCTTACGGGCAAAGGAGTCGGGGTCCTCGCCATCGGGCAGCAGCAGCACCTTAACATTCATGCCTTGCTCGAGCAGCAGGTCAATGCCTCGGATTGAGGCCTTTATTCCTGCGGCATCGCCATCGTACAATACCGTGATATTGGGGGTAAAGCGTTTAACCAGCCTGATTTGGTCGGTGGTAAGAGAGGTGCCCGAAGAGGCCACCACATTAGCGATACCTGCCTGATGCAGGGAGAGCACATCGGTATAACCCTCTACCAGGTAACATTTATCGTCTTGCACAATGGCCTGTCTTGCCTGGTAGATACCATAAAGTGTTTTGCTTTTGTGGTAGATCTCACTCTCGATAGAGTTAAGATACTTGGCGCTTTTTTTGTCGGTAACCAGAATTCGTCCGCCAAACCCCACCACACGGCCTGTGAGGTCGTGAATAGGGAAGATAACCCGTCCGGAAAAGCGGTCGTACAAACCATGATCTCCTTTGATGGTGAGGCCGGTTTTTTCGAGATACTCCATTTTGTAGCCGTCGCTCTGCGCAGCTCGGGTAAATGCATCCCGATTGGCCAGAGCGTATCCCAGCCCAAACCGGCGAATTGTCTCTTCGGTAAAGCCGCGCTCGGTAAAATAGGAGAGCCCCACCTCTCTTCCCTCGCTATGTTCTAAAAGGTTTTCGGCAAAGCACTTTTGCGCGTATTGGGAGAGGAGCATCATACTCTCCCGGTCGTTTCTCTCCTGCAGTGCCTCGGGCGACTCCTCCTTTTCTACAATCTCTATCTGATACTTCCGGGCAAGCCAGCGCAGTGCATCGGCATAGCTCATATGCTCGTGGTCCATCACAAAATTGACCGGATTTCCTCCCTTTCCGCATCCAAAACATTTGTAGATATTTTTAGAGGGCGATACGATAAAGGAGGGGGTTTTTTCGTTGTGGAACGGGCAGAGACCAATGTAGTTTACGCCCCTCTTTTTCAGGGCAACAAACTCTTGAACTACCTCAACTACCTGGGCAGTATCAAAAATCCGGCTTATGGTGGCGGGATCGATCATAGCCACAAAGGTAGAAAAAGAATCTTCGCAATTGCCTATCTTTGTTCATCACCCATAGGTTATGTCTGTAGCTTTTGCCCCCTTTGCATCGCCCCTCTATATGCTGGCTAAACCGGTAGGATCGGCATGTAATCTTGCCTGCGATTACTGTTATTATCTGGAGAAAGAGCACTTCCATCCGGGGAAGCAGGAGATGTCGGATGAGATGCTGGAGCGGTTTGTGCGTGAATATATCCGGGCCCAGACAATGCCTGAGGTGCTCTTTTCGTGGCATGGGGGCGAACCGCTCCTCCGAAAAAAGGAGTTTTACAAAAAGGCCCTCCGGCTGCAGCGTAAATATGCCGGACCCAACCAACAGATAGACAATTCGCTGCAAACCAATGGAACGTTGCTGACAGACGAGTGGTGCGCCTTCTTTAAAGAGCACCAATTCCTGATTGGTATCTCGATAGACGGCCCGGAGCACTGCCACAACCATTTTCGACGCTATAACTCAGGAAATGGGAGCTTTGCGGGAGCCATGCGGGGAGTAGAGTTGCTGCTCAGGCATGGGGTTGACTTCAATATCTTATCGGTGGTTAACAGCTACAATGCCCGATTCCCGGAGGAGGTGTACCGGTTCTTCAAAGCAACAGGGGCAAAATTTGTGCAGTTTACCCCGGTGGTTGAGCGACAGCTTGCAGCACGTAACGGCCTGGCAACATTGGCATCGGCCGCCAATAGCGAAGCACAACTTACCCCCTGGTCGGTAAATCCGCTTGATTTTGGCACTTTTCTGTGCAAAATCTTCGATGAATGGGTAACCAACGATGTCGCCTCCTTTTACGTAACGCTTTTCGACTCTCTTCTGGCCAACCGAATGGGGGTGCCTCCCGGCCACTGCCATTGGGCGCCCACCTGCGGACACGCGGGAGCCATTGAGCATAACGGCGATATCTACGCCTGCGACCACTACGTCTTTCCCGAATATAGGCGGGGAAACCTTGCCACCGATTCATTGATTTCGATGATGTACAGTAACGAACAGCTCCGTTTCGGGCAGGCAAAGCAACAGCTTCTGCCCGCCTTTTGTCGCAGTTGCGAGTGGCTAACCCTCTGCAATGGAGAGTGTCCGAAAAATCGCTTTACCCTCACCCCCAACGGAGAGCCGGGGCTGAATTATCTCTGCCCCGGGTTGAAACACTTTTTCTCTCACATTGCGCCCTATCTGGAATTTATGGCCGAAGAGCTCACCAATAAACGCCCACCTGCCAATGTGATGGCATGGGCCCGGCAACAGCACCCTCCCCGATAAACTTGAAACGCATTACTAATACCCTACACACAATGTCGATGCCCTCCTCTGCTCCCCGTTTCGAAAGCCTCCTGTTTCTGGCAGGGACGGTGCTTTCGCCTGCGCTGCAAGCGATGCCCGCTTCAAACCCCAAACAGCCCAACATCATCTACATAATGGCCGACGATCTGGGCTACGGCGACCTGAGCTGTTATGGACAGCAACGATTCAGTACCCCCGCCATAGACCGGATGGCCGGCGAAGGAGTACGGTTTCTGCGACACTACGCCGGTTCTACAGTGAGCGCACCCTCCAGAGCATCGCTTATGACCGGATACCATACGGGCCACAGCCCCATACGGGGCAACCGGGAGGTACAACCTGAAGGGCAAATGCCTATTCCTGCTGCTATCCCAACGGTGGCCAATCTGCTGCAACGTGCAGGTTATACTACAGGGTGTATCGGCAAATGGGGGTTAGGGTATCCCGGCTCGGAAGGCGATCCCAACCAGAAGGGGTTCGACTACTTCTTTGGCTATAACTGCCAGCGGCAGGCACACCACTACTACCCCGATCACCTCTGGCGTAACCAGGAGCGGATAGCGTATCCGGAAAACAGCACCTCCGAAAAACGGGGAGCGTTTACCCACGATCTCTTTGCCGAAGAGGCAATACAGTTTATTACCAAAAATGCCCGACAACCCTTCTTTCTCTATCTCACCTTCACCATGCCCCATGCCGACCTGGATGTGCCCGAAAATTCGCTGGCCCCTTTCCGGGGCCAATTTGAGGAGGTGCCTTTTAAGGGAGGCGGCTATCTGAAACAGGATTATCCCGCTGCTGCTTTTGCCGGGATGATGAGCCGTCTCGACGGGGATGTGGGCAGAATCGTCGATTTGGTTCGC
>JBFWIG010000283.1:0-3682 GCA_050256115.1 Bacteroidales bacterium
AAACCATAGACACCATCCGCTACACATTGATTTTCGGGTAGGAAGGTCAAGTTTAACGGATAGAGAGGCAAGCCTGATGCTAAACGATTATATTGATCTGTAGTGTAGCGACTTAGCTCCTCAATCGCCGATTGCATAGTATAGGTAACCGACACCGAAAAAGGAACAGGAGCTGCCTCAATAAAATGATTAGGATTTTGGGAACTCGACGAAAAGGAGAAAAGTAACTCCAGAATCTGTTTCGGATCAACGTGAGGATTGTCCGAAAACAAAAAGTGGAGAATTGTTCGAATCTCTGACAGCTTTTTTTGCCCATCCATCAGGAGCAATGCTACAACCCATTCTCTTTTAAGAATATACCATACAAGGTACTCCGGATCGCGACTATACAACACACCGTGTCCCCCTTCAATTCTGAGCCTCCAAGTGCTGGAAAAAAGCAGATAATGCGCTTCTGTAATGATCATCTGCTACTAATTCTCTTCATCCCATTTAACAAGATACGGATCAAGACGCCCATGCTCATACTGACCAACGGTGTCGGACTTTGGATTACAAATAGATTCGCGACTTGCAGCCGGATAACAAAAATGCTCATTAGGTGGACGCAAAAACGTTGACGTAACACATTGCGTACAACTAATACAGGTAGTACACGGAGTCCAACAAGAAGCCCGCTCTCCCAAAGCCTGTTGAGAAGCAGCAAGTGGTCTGGGATCATCCAGTAGGGCTTTAATCGTTTGGTACTGCTCTTTTAGCGAATCGAACGAACGCCCACCTTCCGTATCTTTCGATAGAAGCGCATCGATTGCATGAAACTCCGAGACCAATCGGGTAAGTTGATGCCGATTTTCGATAAGTGCATTCTTGCTTTCGTCCGGAAGAGGTGAAAGCAATTCTGCTTCATATTTTTCTCCGGTCTCAATGAGAATTTGTAACTGCAACAACCTGGCTTTAAGATCTTGATCCATGTCTTTCTCCTCCAAATTAGATTAGTAGTCAGAACTTTTCAATGCTTATCCGGAATCATAACCCTCAATTCCAAACTGTCCGAAAGATATTTAAATACCCGGCAAAAAAGCAAAAAAGAGAACCGTTTCTTTACAAATATATAAAAACCATTCACCTAAAACAGCGTTAATTACTTCTAAATCCCTTTACGAATTAGTTCTCAGACAGCACAAGTCGGGTAAAAGAGGTAACTTTGCCCATCAGAACCATTCACACGGCCGAATATGAGTGCACAAACCGACAACCTGACACTGCTGGGCGGTGAAACCCGATACGCCTACAACTACAACCCCGCTCTTCTGGAGAGCTTTGGGAACAAACATCCCGAAAACGACTATTGGGTAAGCCTGGTCTGTCCGGAGTTTACCTCACTCTGCCCCATTACCGGCCAACCCGATTTTGCCACCCTCCATATTCACTATCTGCCCAACCAAAAGATGGTAGAGAGCAAAAGTTTAAAGCTCTACCTCTTCAGCTTCCGTAACCACGGCGACTTTCATGAAGATTGCATCAACATCATCATGAAAGATCTGGTGGCACTGATGGAGCCAAAATATATTGAGGTGGTTGGAAAATTCAACCCCCGGGGCGGTATCAGTATCTACCCCTATGCCAATTACGGGCAACCCGGAACCCGCTACCAAACCATGGCGCAGGAGCGCCTCTCGCAACGACAATTCGACTTCTGATTCAGGGCAACAGCACTTCGGGAACCGGCTTACGCAACAGGTACTTATACCAGAACCGATAGGCCGATTGCGTGTTGTGCACACTCTTAGCCCCTCCCCAACCGTGTCGGCCACCGGGGTAGAGCATAAACTCAAACTCTTTCCCCTCCTCCTGCAACCGGTCGGTCAGTTGCAACGAATTCTGCAGATGCACATTGTCGTCCATGGTGCCATGAACCAGCCGCAGCATCGAGTTGTCGCCACCCCGGTATTGGTGAACCCAGGTAAGTACAGATCCGTTTTTATACCCTTCGGGGTTGTCGACGGGCCTGTCCATATAGCGCTCGGTATAATGGGTATCGTATAGTTCCCAGCTGGTAACCCCAAACTCTGCTATGCCATACTGAAAATAGCCGGCGCCCTTCGAGAGGGCCATGGCGGTCATGGTTCCACCGTAACTGCTTCCGGTAATTCCCACACGGGTGGAGTCGACCCTGGGGTCGGTTCGCAGCCATTTTACCCACGAAATATAATCGGCTATCTCCCATTTGCAGAGATTCCGGTGCAGCATATTGAGCCCGGCTTTTCCGTGGTGTCCGGCGCCCCGGTGGTCTATGGAGAGCTGTATCACCCCTTCGGAGGCCCACCAGGCCGACATCCCCAACCCCTTCCACACATCGGTTACTCCGGTTGCGTCGGGTCCGCCGTACACCGAGATCAGTACAGGATGTTTACCTCCCGGCACTCCCTGAAGGGGCCAGGTTACAGCGCCCGGTATTTCGAAGCCATCGGGCGTGGTAATAGTAATCAGCTGTGGAAGTGGCAGTTTATAGTTCGAAAACCGGGGGCCTTTGGCATCGCCCAGCTCGGCCACCACCTTACCCGAGGCCACCTCGACCAGGGTCTTCCGGGGAGGCATAGTGAGGTTGGAGTAGGTGGTGATAAAGTAGTCGAACGCAGGGCTCAACACTACGGTATGCGAATAGGGGCCGAAAGTGAGTCGCTGTTGATCCTTTCCGTTGAGCCGCACACGGTAAAAGTCGGTGCGGGTGGAGTGTTCGGCCCTAGAGGTAAAGTAGACCCACCCCTTTTTTTCATCTATATCGACAATTTTAGTGGACCAGTTCTTTCCGGAGGTAAGAGGGTGCAACGTACGTGCCTTCACATCGAAACGGTATATCTGGTTCCAGCCATCGGTGTCGTTTTGAATCAGAAATGATTCACCCTGCCCTACAAAGCGAAGATCCTCCTTCCAATCTATCCAGGTGGGCTGCTCCTCCTGATAGAGAAGCTGTTTCCGGCCATTGGCCGGATCTACACTGTAGATACACAAACGGGTCTGATCGCGGTTCATCCACTGCACCAAGAGCGCAGAGGCATCGGGCATCCAGAAGGGAAGTCCGAAATATTGATCGGCATTCTCATCAAAGTCGGCCCACACCACAGGGCCTCCGTCGGCCGATACCACTCCCACCTTCACCTTGGGATTAGGGTCGCCCGCCTTGGGGTAGCGGGTCTGTTCGAGGAAACCGTGCTGCCCTTCGGACGAATAGATGGGGAACATCGGCACTTCGGTGTCGTCCGAACGGAAAAAGGCGAGACTGCGGCTGTCGGGTGCCCACCAGAAGGAGCGATAGCGCGAAGGACGACCCAGAATCTCCTCATAGTAGACCCACGATGCCCATCCGTTCAGAATCAGGTCGGTTCCGTCGTAGGTAAGCCTCGACTCCTTTCCGGATGCAATCTCAATAGCATAGAGATCGTTATTACGGGTAAAGGCAACCCGTTTGGCATCGGGCGAAAGCTGCGGATTCTGAACCTGTCCTGGCGTTTGGGTAAGCTGAACCCTCCCCCGGTGAATATCCGAAAGGTAGAGAAGGCCATCGACCACCACCACAGAGGGCCGGGCCATAATCTGCGGTGTAAAGGGTTGCGATTTCCCGCTTTTATACTCCACCTGCCTGAATTGGCGGCTCCCGGCATCCTGAATAAAATAGGTGCCC
>JBFWIG010000284.1:0-3665 GCA_050256115.1 Bacteroidales bacterium
ATCTAAGGCAACGGTGGTGGTGTTCGACGATGCCTACCGCTTTTTTACCTCGTCGGGCAGGATGGTTAATACCGAGAAGATCTACCCCGAACTTCCGGCCGCTACGGTTACGGTTACGGTGCAGTTTCAGGCCAATCAGCTCTCCATGAGCCAGGTGAATGTGTCGGTGTTTAATCCCTTTTTGATAATCAATGCCGACCGTACCCGCGAGGTGCATATGGCTAATTATCTGCCTACCGATCTGGTGAATCGTGATATCTTTCAGTCGTACGATGATGCTTCTCTGCCTTTGCAGGGAAGATACTACACCTCTTCGCAAAATCTGCCCTGGGGGTTGAATATCCCTTATGAGGTGAGGTATCCGGTTGAGAAGGCCGATTTTACCGCAGCCTATCTTAAGTTTGCTGCCTGGGCGTTGAGTGGAGGTACCTCTTATACCGATTGGTATCTCGACTTGCCGGGCTACCGAAACGGGGAGTTGCTTTATTAATCGATTTTGGGTATATTTGGTCAGATCGGCCGAGGTTGATTGCCCCGGCCGATGCTGTTTTCGGGTTGCTTAATTTTTCTGCTATGAGAAGATGGATCCCGCTTTTTTGCCTGTTATGTGTGTCGTGTATAGACGATGCCCCTAAGGTTGATCCCGGAACGGGACTGGCTGCCACTGTTGCCCCTGCCCAATTTGACTGGAGTATGATTACCACAGTGAATCTTCGGGTAGTTGGCACAGCTACCGCGGTGCCGGTTCGCAATACGTTGTCGGTGGCTCATCGCGACGGTTCGCTCTATTTGCGCAGATGGACGCTGATGAGCGAGAGTGTTACGTTGCCGCTCTCGGTGCCGGTTACCACCGACTCGCTGGTGGTTTCGTTTGGTACTATTCAGAAACGACTGCCGATTGTAGACGGAGAGCTCCTCTTCGATTTTATCACCCCCAATCCTGAGCCGGAGCTGATTTTAGACCCTGATGTCTGATTCCTTATTGAGAGGAGGTGTATGATGAAGAAAATTGCGCTTATTCTTTTCGCTTTTGCGGCTTTTTCGGGGCCGCTTGTTTCGCAGACGGTTTCGCTCAATTTTGAATCGGGCAACCGAAATCTGGATGCCTCGCACTGCTGGGATATCTCTACGTTGGTCTACACCTCGCGCGATGCTCTTTTTGGCTCTTGGTCGGGCGAGACGGGGAGCATGAACAAGTCGTATCCTTACGATTACTATGTGATGTCGCCCTGGGTTCGTTCGGGCGGCGGCAATATCACCTTCTCGGTTGCGCTTACCAATCGGCCTGCCGGTTCGCGCTGGATTGAGGTGGCTATTATTCCCTATTCGGCTTCGGCCTCCGATAACGAGGGTACGCGCGACGTGATCTATACCTACACCTATGATAACCCCCGCGAAACACAGGTTCGTAACTTTTCGGTGCCCATGCCGGCCGGGTATATCTCGAATAATGTGCCCTGTAAGGTGATGATCAGCTTTTTAGGATCGCAGGGGAGTGGGAATGGCTATGTCGACAATATCGTGGTGCCCGGAACCTATCACTCCGATCCTTCTAACGGTTGCAGGCCGCTGGCGCCGCTTAACGATACCGATGGCGATGGGATTGACGATGATAAGGAGGCCTATCCCAACGACCGTTTTCGGGCCTATAACAACTTTTTCCCCTCCGAGAGCGGCTTTGCAACGCTCCTTTTTGAGGATAAGTGGCCCGGAAAGGGCGATTACGATTTTAACGACTTGGTGATGAGTTATCGGATTAATTCGGTAACCAATGCCGCCGGGCAGGTGGTTGAGCAGAAGTACACCTTTGTGATCAGAGCCATCGGTGCCTGGTACCGTAACGGATTCGGATTCCAGCTCACCGGGGTGAACCGGACTTCGGTGCGTTCGGTTTCCGGCACCCAAATGTTGAACCAACCCTATCCGGTACCCGGCACCGAATATATTACCGAGTATCGGTTCGACCCCAACGGGCTGGAGAGCGGCCAGTCGCTCCCCACCATTATGGTCTTTGACGATGCCTTTAAGGTGGCCGGCATAGAGAATGTGCTGATGAACACCGATAAGTCGCTCCCCCCGGTGGCCGCACCCACAGTAAACATTACGGTAACCTTTATGGAGAATGGGGTTGCCGGATCGGGCGGTTCGGTACAACTTTCGCAGTTAACCCAAGCCCTCTTCAACCCCTTTATGGTGATTAACGGCGACCGTCGCCGCGAAGTACATCAGGCCCATTTTCCGCCCACCGATTTAGCCGTCAGCACCGTTTTCGGCATGATCGACGACGCCTCCGTTCCCTCCGAAGGCATCTGGTACGTGACCCGACAGAACCACCCCTGGGTCCTTAACATCCCCTGGTCCATTCCCTACACCCTCGAATATCTACAGATAGACTTTGGCTATCTTAAATTCCTCGATTGGGTCCTTTCCGGAGGCACATCATTTGCTGATTGGTATATGGATAAGGGGGGGTACAGGAACAGTTCGGCGTTGTATTAGTTCGCCTGAAGGCGCCTGATACAACGCCGAACTGTTCCTGTACCAAATGGTTAATGCGCTACGCGCGAAATGGTTAATGGTTAATGGTTAATGGTTAATGGTTAATGGTTAATGCGCTTCGCGCGAAATGGTTAATGGGGTAGTACGCGCAAGCGCGCTAATTATCGAATTATCGAATTATCGAATTATCAAATTGTTATGCGGTACGGGTTTTTGGTTTTGGTGTTTTTGGTGTCGCTGCAGGCGGCGGGTCAGGATACGGTGTTTGTGCAGCAGGTGAATTCGCCTTTGTTGATAGACCGCACTGATAATGTGTTGGTGCGGTTGCGGGTGAAGGTCGACGAGCCTTCGGTGTTTAGGGGGGTGCGGTTGGCGCTTTCGTTGGAGGGCGTTGGTGATGTGAGGGGAAGTACGACAGATGTGGTGAAGGCGGTGCGGCTTTTTTATGCCGGTACGGAGGCGCCTCAGCGGGCTTCGGGTTTTTTTATGGCCCCTGTGGGCTATCTTTCGTCGGGAACGCCGGGTCTGACGCTGGCGGCTAATCCTTCTTATTCGTTGGTTCAATCGGAGGTGAAGGGCCCGAAGGGGGAGGTTACGCTGGCTTCGGGTCAGCCGTTGTTTGCAGGGATTCATTATTTCTGGGTGAGTGTGCAGTTGCAGCCTAAGGCTCCGTTAACCGCTAAGCTTTCGGCTTCGGTGGTGTCGGTTTCGCTCGAAAAGAGGGTTTCGCTTAATGGTGGCGATGCGCTTGAAGTGGCCGGGGCGGTGTTGCAGCAGGTGGGTCAGAAGCCGCCGTTTTATCGGTTGGGTGTCGGGGTTCGGCATGCCGGGAATGACGGGTCGGCGGCGTTTCGGATTCCGGGATTGGTAACGTCGAATCGGGGCACTCTGCTGGGGGTGTATGATGTGCGTTATAACAACAGCGCCGATCTGCAGGAGCATGTGGATATCGGGTTGAGCCGCAGTACCAATGGCGGGCAGAGTTGGGAGAAGATGCGGATTATTATGGATATGGGCACTTTCGGCGGTCTGCCGGAGGGTCAGAACGGGGTGGGCGACCCTTCGATTTTGGTCGACACCCAGACGGGTTATATCTGGGTGGTGGCCGCCTGGACGCATGCGATGGGCAACGGTAGGGCCTGGGTCAATTCGCGTTCGGGGATGTC
>JBFWIG010000285.1:0-3664 GCA_050256115.1 Bacteroidales bacterium
TGGAGCGGAAGCGTGTTTGCGTTCATCCTCACGGTATGCGGTCCTTCATGCACATAGAGAAAATGGCCTACCCCATGACCGGTTCCGTGCAGGTAGTTGATCCTATGCGAAAGCATGGGTTGACGGGCCAGGATATCCAGGTGAAGCCCCATAAGCCCTTCCGGAAAGATGGCCATCGATAAATCAATGACCCCCCTGAGAACCAGGGTATAATCTATCATCTCTTGCCGGTTGGGAACCGAAAGATGCACGGTTCGGGTAATATCGGTGGTAGCATAGCGGTATTGCCCGCCCGAATCGATAAGCAGAAATCCTTCGGGATCTATGGGAATGGAAGTGGCTTCGGAAGGATGGTAATGGACCACTGCCCCATGCTGCTTATACCCTACAATAGGATGAAAACTGGGACCCACATAGTCCGACTGCTCCCCGCGAAATTGTTCCAGCTTCCGGACTATATCCATCTCTGTTACCCTTTCGCCCAGAAACAGCGCTCTCTCCAGCCACATATAGAAACGGGTCAATGCCACCCCATCCTTTTGCATGGCCACACGAAACCCCTCTAGCTCAACCGGGTTTTTCAACCCCTTCATCCCATTCACCTTCCCCGAAGCAATCGGCTCGTCTGCAACGTCAGCCCCGGAACGCTTGAGCAACGTATAATGATAGATGTCGAACCTATGCTCGTTGAGCATTACCCGACGACCCGACAGTGTGGTAAGCCACTCCGAAAAGTGAACATAGGGAACAACGCTCACCCCAGTCGAAATGAGGGTTTCGAGGAGCTCCCTGTTACATTTTTCCACATCTACAAACAGATGCACAACCTGCGCCTCTACAGCCGCATAGGCCACAACCAAAGGGCTATAGGCAATATCGTTGCCCCGGAGATTCAGCAACCAGGCAATGTCATCGAGCGCCGACAGAAGGTAGACCCCCTCGAACGAAACCGAAACGAGCCAGGCACGAAGCCGGGAGAGTTTAGAGGAGACACCCTCGCCTGCAGCCGAATCGGGAAGAAGAAAAGCCGGATGGGAGGGAATAGAGGGCCGATCGGGCCATACCTTCCCCGGAAGATCGGAAACAGCCATCAGGACAACCGGCTGCAACGCCTTTTGCAGGGTATGAAAGGCCGATACCGTACAGAGCGTGCCATCGATACCCGCCACGCTGCCCGGCGAGAGATGCCCTGCCAGCCACTCCTCCATCGTGGGGGTATCAGGAAGCGCCATCCGCTGAAGGGTCCAGCAAGAGAGGTCGAGCTGCAACTCTGCCTGCAGGAAGTAGCGGGAATCGGTCCAAAGAAGCGCCTCGTTTGCGGTAACCACTACCGTGCCTGCCGAACCGTCGAAACCCGAAATATAGGCCAGCGAACGCCAATGATCGGCCACATACTCCGAAAAATGGGGGTCGTTAGAAGGGATAATAAGTGCATCCACTCCGCACCGCTCCATCTCGGCCCGTAAGGCCGATAATCGCGCGCTTGAAGTCATCGCCTAAAAATCGGAATAATCGGTGGGTAGCATAAATCCGCTGATTACCTTAGAAACGGTATTGGCGTAATAGGGATCGGCCGACATCTTCTTCCAGTCGGGGTGGGGACCAAAGTTGGCCCAACCGGAATCGCGAGCCTCCTTATCCTTGTAGGCCAACATATAGATCAGGCCCGGCATAGAAGGACCTGCCAAAATCTCTCCGGCAAAGACAATCGAGAGATCAATAGCAGCAAAAATGGCAAACTCGCCATGGTTAAACATATGCAGTTTACGCTGACCGGCCTCTTCGTTGGGACTTTCGTAGATGCGCAACTCAAAAAAACGTTTCTCCTTACCCGGATTCACCAACTGTGCAAAACCCTCGAAACCCTCCATTAAAAAGGTTTCGAACCGCTTATAGAGCGGCTTTTTGGCTGTAGCAGCAAAAAACTCCGCAGCATCGGCCGTAAATTTCTTGTCGAGAAACAGCTGATCCTTGCTCTTTTGATAAGCGGCCAAATCTTTCCATATAAGCCACAAATGAAGTACCAACGGATCGGCACCTCCGGTATTCACAAAGGCACCGACGCCTACGCCGAGCCGTTTGAGTGCCGGCACAAAGGCAGCACGGCAATGGGTGTGAAACTGCTCCATGGAGGCTGCATCCTGAAAATAGTATCGGCGCCACTCATAAATCTCCTTCGCCCCCTTTTTATTTGCGGCAGGTTCGGAGGCGGCCACGGGGAGTGCTATAGTTGCAGCTGCCACTGCAGCAGCATTCTTGATAAATGATCTTCTTTCCATAAAGGATGGGGTTAGTTTGTGGTAAAGGTAGTAAAAACGCTTTTTTTTCCTACTTTTGGTTTCCGGTACAATCCGGATTTCCTTTTTTCAGCTTCCCTGGTTATGCGTAAAATTACCTCTTTCCTGTTACTGCTCAGTTTACTCCTTGCCACCCCGGTTTTTGCCGGAAAAGCGGCATCTTCCCTTCGCGTGGCTACCTACAATATCCGGATGAACACCTCCGGCGACAAAGAGAATGCCTGGCCTCACCGGGCAGCCGCAGTCAGAGCACTCATTAACTTTCACCAATTCGACCTGTTTGGCACACAGGAAGGCTTTGTCGGACAACTGAAAGATATACTGGAGTTACCCGGATTTGCCTATGTGGGCATTGGTCGCGACGATGGCAAAGAGGCCGGCGAACACTCTGCCATTTTTTACAGAACCGATCGGTTTGAGGTGCTGCAAAAAGGCAACTTCTGGTTTTCAACCACCCCCGAAGTGCCCTCATTGGGGTGGGATGCCAAAATTCGTCGAATCTGTTCCTGGGCCCAATTCAAAGATAAAAAGAGCGGTAAGAAGTTCTTTTTCTTTAACTCCCACTTTGACCATCAGGCACCTACAGCCAGAAGAGAGTCGGCTAAACTACTGCTGCAAAAGATGGAAGCCATTGCCGGAAAGAGCCCCTTCTTCTGTACGGGCGATTTTAACGCCACACCCGCCGACGAACCCATTCAGATTCTGTCGGCCAAACTGGCCGACAGCTACACCATCACCGAGAATCCTCCTTATGGGCCTATGGGCACCTTCCAGGGATTCAAATTCGATGCCCCGCTTACTAACCGAATCGACTACATCTTTGTAAGCCCCGCTATTCGCGTGATTCGCTACGGGGTACTCTCCGACAGCAAAAACCAACGCTATCCCTCCGACCATCTCCCTGTGATGATCGATGCAGAAATCCAATAATTCGCTCACTTTATTCCAATCGACAATGAAATCTACCCTGTTACTTCTCATTACCGCAATGCTAACGGTTCTTCCTTCTGCCTGTAGCGCAGCCAAACCCAAAAAGGTGCTCATCTTTACCGAGACCAAAGAGTTTTTCCACACCAACATCCCCTTTGCCACGCTGGCCACCAAGGCAATGCTGGAAGAGAAAGGGTTTGCCGTAGACACCACCCGCCAATCGGACGGCTTCTTTACCCCCGAAAAGCTGAAAGAGTATGCCTCTATCATCTTTATCAACACCACCGGTCGGATATTCAACGATCAGGAAAAAGAGGCATTGAAAGGCTATATGAAAAACGGAGGCGGCTATGTGGGTATTCACGGTGCCACCGACACCGAAAAACAGTGGGAATACTACTACCGTATGTCTGGCGGAACCTTCCAGAGCCATCCGC
>JBFWIG010000286.1:0-3641 GCA_050256115.1 Bacteroidales bacterium
CAGGAGGTGTTTTTTCCAAAGGCCGAGACAGAGTAGTAAAGGTAGTATTGCCCGTTGAAGAAGGCAATATCGGGGGCCCAAGTGTGTCCGTTGTAGCCTTTTACCGCTTGAACGGCCCAGGACGGCGGTTCGGCAAATACACTCTTTTCCCGTTTCCACTCTTTTAAATCGGTAGAAGAGAAGACCGAAACCCCGAAACCGGTGCAAAACAGATAGTAGGTGTCTTTATGCCGGGCCATTACCGGATCGTGAACCGAGATAGTGCGGCTGCCACGCTGTGGCGCAGAGGGTTGTTGCGCATGGAGTGGTTGTGTGGCGAGGATAAAGAGAGAAAGAAAGGCAAGGGTAAGGTTCATGGTAAGTGAAAGATTAAAAATTAGGAGAAGCCGGGTAAACAGGTGCAATGATTGAATAGTCCTAAAGGTACATAGGTCAAAGGTACATTGCATCAACCATAGCCGATTTTCTCAAATCATTCAGAAAGTTGCAAGAATCTGCCTTTCGGGGACAAATGGCGGATTTTTCGCTATTTTCATCGCGAAATCAACGGTTTGCTTATTCCGGTATCCGATATGAAGTGGTTTATCGCCTCTCTCCTGCTATTTTGGGGCCCTGTACTCTGCAACGGGCAGTATACTTTCCGGCATTACGGAAATGAGGAAGGTTTGTTGAACAATACCGTGGTGTGCATGCTGCAGGATGCAAACGGCTTTATGTGGTTCGGAACCAAGGAGGGGTTGAATCGGTTCGACGGAATTCGTTTTGTCTATCTCCGGCCCTCTCCCTCCGACAGCATCCCGGCCATGAATCCGGCCATTCAGGCCATAGAGGAGGATAGCAAAGGACAACTCTGGATGGGAACCGATGTAGGGATTGTTTGGTATCTGCCTGTAGAGGGGCGATTTGTACAACCGCCTTTTTATCGGAAACGGGATTCGGGTGTGGAGGACAAAGAGGAAAGAGTGCCCGGAGAAGGGGTTCTGCAAGGCGTTTTGATGAGCGAGAAGGAGGGTGTGGCCGAGATCAGGAGAGATGCGCGCAATCAGATCTGGTTTCTGACGCGTTCGGGCATCTTTCGCTATTCAGAAACCACTCAACAGCTGGATCACTTTCCCGCTAACCAATATTTCGTGCCCACCTCTATTTGTGTTACCCCGGCTGGCGAGGTGTGGTTTTCGTCGGCCAATGGTAATATTTACCACTACAACGCGCAAACCAACCAATTCAAGGGCTACCCGGTACTTACCGAAAGCGAAAGGGCCATGTCGGTGCTATTTTTTCGGGTAAAAGCGGGTAGCGATAATCAATTTTTGCTGCTTACCGATAAGGCAGGGGTTAAACGGTTTAACCCCGATTCGGGCGAGGTAACCACGCTTTTCACCCACGATGCGGAGGGGAGCCCGGTGTTACCCAACGACCTGCTGGTAACAGGAGGGGAAATCTGGGTGGCCAGCGAAAGCGGTGTGCATCTCTATATCCCACAGCAGGGGCTGGTGCAGCAGTTGACTAACCGGCCGGCCGACCGTTATTCGCTCTCGAACAACGCGGTAAAATGCGTGACGCAAGACAGCGAAGGGGGAATCTGGTTTGGCACCTATTACGGAGGGCTGAACTACCTGCCGCGCGAACGCACCCCCTTTCGGAAATATTATGACACCGGCATACCCGGATCGTTACAGGGAAATGTGGTAAAAGCCATCTGTCGAGATGCAAAAGGGAGGCTGTGGATAGGTACCGAAGATGCCGGACTACAGCAGTTTAACCCCGCAACGCAACAGTTTCGCGATTTCACGCCAAAGAATATCGAAGCAGGAGTGCTCAGCACTAATATTCAAGCCATTCAGCTGCAAGGTAACCACCTTTGGATTGCCACGTACGATAACGGCATCTTTCGGTTCGATCCTGAGCGCGAACGGGTAAGCCGGCACTTCTCTGCACAAAATCCGCAAAGTGGACTGCGAAGCAATTATATCTATACGTTTCTGGCTACCCGCGAGGGTGGTCTGTACGCCGGCACGGCAGCCGGGCTCTTCAGGTACGACGAGGAGGGAGCCCGTTTCAGGTTTGTCAGGCCATTGCCCCCGGCCATACGTGCACAGGCACTTCACGAAGATCGGCAAGGAAATATCTGGATGGGTACACAACAACAGGGGCTTCTGATTTTTTCGCCCGCGACCGGTTCGGTTCGCCAATTTCCTCACGCCAAACAGAACCCGAAATCGCCGGGTTCGAATAGCATCACCGCAATTTTCGAAGACAGTAAAAACCGTATTTGGTGCACCACCGAGGGGAATGGATTCAGTCTCTTTAACGAGACCGACTCCTCCTTTGTGCAATTCAATAACAGCAGAGGTATTGAGCCGGGTATCACCTGCGGTATGTCGGAAGATGGAATGGGGCAGCTTTGGATCTCTTCTTCGAACGGGCTTATCCGATTGAACCCCGAAACCGGGCAAAGCACAATCTTTAGAAAGATAAATGGGTTGCCCGGAAACCATTTTAGTTACAATGCCTCCTTCCGCGACAATAGCGGACGCCTCTATTTTGGTACGGTAAACGGGATGGTGGCGTTCGATCCGACGAGCTTTGGCCCCGAGCCCGAACCCTCGCAACTCTTTATCACCGGATTTCGAACCGAAAACAGCGAAAAAGAGAGCTCCGGGTTGATCAGCCAACCGGGCCGATCAATTCTCTATAGTCAACAGGTAACCCTCTCACATCGTCAATCGAGTTTCAGCATCGACTTCGCATCGCCGGGGTTCTCCAATCCGGCCATGGTGAAATACCGTTACAAGCTGGTGGGAGCCGATCCCGACTGGAACGAACTTAGCACGAACCGAAGAGCCTACTATACCAATATACCTCCGGGCAAATATCGATTTGTTGTGACAACTGTCGGTTCGCGGGCCGAACACCCTGAAAAACGGGCCGAACTTGCTATTCTGATCACCCCTCCCACCTGGCGTTCGAAGGGGGCCCTGGCAGGTTATTTCGTGCTTCTGACATCGGTGTTACTCCTCTTTTTCCGCATCTATTGGCGCAAACAACAGCTCGAAACCGCACAGCGGATAGAGCGGATGGAGCGTGCTAAGGAGAGAGAGTTGTTAGAAGCCAAACTCGACTTCTTTACCCACATCACCCACGAAGTACGCACACCGCTTACCCTTATTAAGGCACCGCTCGACCGTCTGTTGGAGGGAAACGTGGCACCGGGAGGCATCACCGCCCATCTCACCCTCATGAAGAGAAATACCGACCGCCTTCTCGAACTGATACATCAATTACTCGACTTCAGAAAGGTGGAGAGCAGCCAGCTGCAGCTCAACTACACCCTCATCAATGCCGGACGATTTCTGGAAGGACTTTGCGCAAGGTTCTTGCCTGCAGCAAAAGAGCAGAATCTTCAATTGCATCTTACCCTCCCCGAACAGCCCGTTTGGGTGCGGGCCGACAAGGAGTCGCTCACCAAAATGGTTAGTAATCTCCTATCGAATGGCCTCAAATACAGCCTTAGTTCTATTGAGGCATCGGTAACTGTCCAACCGGGCGAAGGAGATAAAAATTGGGTCTGTTTTCGGATTACCAGCAATGGGCTACCCATTCCGGCTCATTTCCGGGAAAAGATTTTTGCCCCTTTTGTA
>JBFWIG010000287.1:0-3608 GCA_050256115.1 Bacteroidales bacterium
ATCATCTACAATAACAACCTCCTGCACAGGGAGCGTCTGCGCAACAATCGAAGCCAATGTCTCCCGCAGGAGGTCAACCCGATTGAAATGAGGAATAATGACAGAAACCGGTAATATATCCATGAAGTAGTTACGCTCTTCGGGTTACTTTATCGTTCGAAACCCACTGCCGAATCAGTTTTTGCGCCAGTTCTCCATTAACCGTTCTGCGAGCCGAGAAATGGGGCGTCTCCATCCACAACCGTTGAATCACAAAGGGGTACTCATCGAGCAGTAGTCCTCTGGTGCCAAAACAGGCCTCTACCCTACCCTCCCTAAAAAGGGTTTCAAAGAGCGATCCGGGTAGTGAGAACTCCCCATAGGGGAAGGCAAAAACTGGATGTTCAATGCATAAGGTATCTTGCAGAACCTGAATGCTCGCGGTAATTTGATGCAGTTGTTCGGCGGTATCGATCTTCTGAAAAGGGGGATGGTCGAGCGAGTGGGAGCCAAAGGTATAACCTGCGTCCATCATACGTTGAATCTGCGCTATCGATAAATAAGGTGCCTTCTGCTTTAGCATCAGTTGATCGTCCACTTGAAGCCGATCTGCCACCTGATCCATAAGCCCTCTTTCATGGTAGGTAAGCCTGCTAAGCCTCTGATCTACCATTTCAGGGGTGGTGTCCATTATGCGCGCCACCTCACCCCTTTCTGCCGAAGTAGCTCCACGTAGCGCATAAAGCAACAGTGCCCGCCGATTCTCCCACATCCATGCCCGGTTATCGAGCGAATTGGTGCATAGAAAGGTGGTGGCGGGTACCCCTTTTCGTTGCAGGATGGGGAAAATCAGATCGTACACCTCCCGGTATCCATCGTCGAAAGTGAGGTGAAAAGCCTTTTCGGGCACACTACCGGTAGCTCGAATCGAAGTGAGCAGTTCATGCAGGGTAATGGGATGCCAGTGCTTTAGGAAAAAATCAATCTGTTTCTCAAACTGCCTGGGGGTTGCCACCGGATAGTCGCCCCCGAAATAGGGAGGCAGCACCTCGCTCACCATATGATAGTAGGGCATACAACTACTCCTGGTAACTCGTTGCAAAAGCGCCGTAGGCGCCAACGAGAGGGTAGCATGTCCACAGTTTCGAATAAAGGCTTTCATAAGGGTGTATGCCTATAGCCTATCAAAGGAAAGGAAAAGTGGCATAGTTTACAAAAGAGTCGGACCATCCTGATGAGCCACCAGCGGTTCATCTTTTTGGGGTCGTACCGATAGGGCTGCAGTTTCACCTTGTGGGTAGCGTTAAACCAAAGGGTTTGGGGCAAGCTGTAAAAATTATGCGGATAGCAATAGCGATAGGGGCCTTCTACATATTGCTTAACCGTCTCTTTGGTGTACTCACTTCGCACCCCAGCATGCAGATGAAACGACTGTATACTAAACGCAGGGTTTAGCACTTTGTACCCCGCCTGCTGCAACTCGTATAAAAAGCGATTATCGCAAAATGGGATGCCCAAGGGAAAATTGCCTACAATCGGCTTTAGAGGGCCTTTAAACACCCATACATCCTGGCTGTCGTTTCGGTTAAATAGTTCCGGCTTTCCAGACGCTCGGAGATTCCATCTTGAAAGGGCAAGGGCACAGGCATCGAGCGGCAAATGAGCCAGTACGCTAATATTCTGGTCGAAATAGATGTCGGTGTTGGCAATGATGGAGATTTCTGACCCGGTTGCCCTTGCGTTAATACACGAAAAGAAATCGGAATAATTGGGACGCCGCTGCATTAGGACTACCTCTATCTTTGACTCATGGAGCAACTCCGGATAGAGTTCCCCTTCCAACAACAGTACAATGCGACTAATGGCTGAACATTGGCAGTTAAACCGAATAGCCTGAAGCAGTTCGCTACGCCGTTGTGGTAGATTTTCCGGATAAAGAGTAGTGTATAAAGAGAAAACCGTATCAGGACGCATCACCGTAGCACGATTGATAAAGCCGCATAAACTTTTGTACCTGAACATCAGGATGGAACTGGGAGATAGCACGCAATCTTATCTCCTCTCTTTTGGTCTGTAGATCCGATGCAAAAAATGCCCGAAGAGATTGCGATAATGCCTCGGCCGAAAAAGCCTCCACCAACAGCCCATTTACCTCATTAACCACGATCTCCAACATCCCTCCGTTGGCAAAAGAGATTATCGGAGTACCACAGGCAAGCGCTTCCAACATAACATTAGGAAGATTATCTTCGATCGAAGGCAAAACCACCACATCAACTGCGTTATAGATCATTGCCATGGCTCTTTCGTCTGAGATACTGCCCAGATATCGAATCGTATTGCCAGAGTCCGAGACCTTTCTATTACCACCCACAGCACAAAAGAGCATATCCGATGCTCCCAATGCGGCTATCGCACGCATAAGAATATCAACTCCTTTTCGTCTGTTTTCCAAGTCTTCACTCACGATCAATACGATACGCTTGTTTGGAGGCAAATTAAACAAAGAACGAGCAACCTCTTTTGGATACATTTTAAACAGATCAGTATCCAAGCTGTTATAAATCTTCTCAACATGCATCTCCTTACACAAAGAACTCTCTTCTATCTTCGCCTTCATCCAGTTGCACAATGAAACTATTACAACCTCCTCTTTTGTTAAAAACCGAGACTTATACGCAAGATTCTGCTTCGAAAGCATCGGATTACGGATACCCTCAATCTGGGGGCACTGTACGCAACCGGTTCGATAGCCCTCACAACCAGAACTATAGTGACAACCACCTGTAAATGGAGCCATGTCATGAAATGTCCACACCACAGGTTTAGTGTTCTTCGAAAAGAATGAATAATCAACAAAACCTGCAACCCAATGGAGATGAATGATGTCGGCTTTTTTATATAGATCCAGCTTTGTGATATCGTAAAAAGAATATGATAAAGAATAACTATCAAACCCTATAACTTTTCCAGCCAACGCGCTAGTAACTGCTTCTTCGTAACTTTGAAACAAACCCAATAAACGTCCTGCTCTTCTAAAGATGTTAACAACTCTTGACAGTCTTTTATGAGGTACTTGAAACACCCTTGGAACATCGGTTCTCGAAAACTTCGAAACAAGCATTGAAGAATCAACCCCTGCTTGCAATAAGGCACAATGAAGACGGATGGCAGCAAGTGCAGCCCCTCCGGAATCTTTTGTATTTACATGCAAAACCTTCATAGGGCATTAGCGAGAGAGTGTGGCCTATAGAATTTTACAAACAATCCTACTTAACAGCTTCGATAAACAATGAATCGGGTTTGCGAACCAAATGATCATGTCCGTCTAAATCAAACTCAGCCCACCCCTCAATATAGCTATTGAATGCTCCGAAACGTCTCGGTTTTACAAATCCATGATGAACAAGGAGTTGAGAGATAGAATAATGATCATACATCCATTGATGCACCTCGCCTCCTTGTCGAAAAAGGCCAATCTTATAGGCAGATTCATCAATACTGAATACCCTCATTGCCAGACGCTTCAACACGGAACGAAGTCTTCTATATGTATTTCTAAACCATCGAAACAGTTTATCTATAAGGTATTCTTGTTTTACCGAATCAACAACAGAATAATAAGAATC
>JBFWIG010000288.1:0-3552 GCA_050256115.1 Bacteroidales bacterium
TGATTGCCCTACAGCTCAAAGAGATCTTCGGCTTGGCCGATATCAACGAACTGCCCATTGTCTACAACATTGCCTGGTACGAGCAGAAAGCGGTGATTGTGCTGTTGGCCTTGCTCTCGCTGGGTGAGAAGAACATCCACCTCGGGCCCACACTCCCTGCCATCCTCACGCCCAACGTGGCCACCGTATTGGTAGAGAAGTTTAACCTAAGCACCATCTCGAGCGTTGAAGCCGATATGGAACAGTGGATTCTGTCATGAGAAGAACCCTTGTAAAGATTGATGCCGATAAGTGTAACGGTTGTGGTGAGTGCATTACAGGCTGTCATGAAGGGGCCTTGCAACTCATAAACGGGAAGGCCGTACTGGTGCGCGAAGACTATTGCGACGGCTTGGGGGCCTGCATCGGAGATTGTCCGGTGGGGGCCATCACCCTCGAAGAGCGAGAGGGCGCGGCCTTTGTAATGGCTCCGCCCCAGACAAAAACTTTTCATGCCACTCATTCGGCCACCAGCGCCATGCATGCCATACCTTCGGGTCAGTCGATCCCGAACTCTCCTCAACCCTCTGCAGCAACCGGTTCGGCGGCCTTCTCCGCCGGCCGGCTCACTGCGGTGCCGCGCCAGAGCTGCTTTACCCAATGGCCGGTTCAGCTGCGACTCATAAACCCCCTCTCCGAAACCTTCCGCGATGCCCATCTATTGCTGGCCGCCGACTGTTCGGCCTTTGCCGGAGGCGCTGCTTACCAGTCCTTATTACAAGGCAAAGCCCTGGCCATAGCCTGCCCCAAACTCGACAGCGATCCGGCAGGCTACATCGAAAAACTGGCAACCATGATTTCACAGGGCAACCTCCAATCCATCACCGTATTACTAATGGAAGTGCCCTGCTGTCGCGGACTGCTGGGGATGGTGACAAAAGCCGTAGAACTGTCGGGACAGAGTGTGCCGGTTAGGCAGGTGGTGATGACAACGAAGGGAGAGATAGGAATGGTTAATGGTTAATGGTAAGTGGTTAATTCGCTATACGCGCAAGCGCAATAGAATATCTTCGCGCTTGCGCGTACTAATTTATTAACCATTTACCATTGTTGCGCGAAGCGCAACAGACCATTAACCATTATATATTTACCATTGTTGCGCGAAGCGCAACAGACCATTCACCATTCACCATTCACCATTTTTTTTGGTTTCTTTGCTTTTTTCTTGGGGCAGGTGATGACGGCAGATGAGGTGCGCAGGTTGATGAATGAGGCCGGGCAGAGAGGTGATCCCTTTTTGTTCGGCTTCGATTTTGAGTTGGCTGAGGCTTTTTTTGTGGCCGATCCGTTGAAGCAGGATACCATCCTTTTTCGGGTGGGGGAGGTGACAAATGCCGGGAGAGGGTCGGAAGATTTCGGGTTGGGTTCTTTGGGGCCTTGTGTGCCGCCGCAGCTCGATTGTCGGCCTATGCCTGTTGGCGTTTATAAGAAACGATTTGCAAAGGTGATGCGGGGGCTTAGGTATGGAAACTCTTTTCTGACCAATCTTACTATTGCTACACCGGTAGAGACACCCCTTTCCGCGGCCGATATCTTTGCCCGAAGTACTTCGCCTTATGCGCTCTGTCTGCCGGGCAGATTTGTCTGTTTTTCGCCAGAGACGTTTGTGAGGATTCAGGGGCAGACCATCTGTTCGTGCCCGATGAAGGGAACCATCGATGCATCCCTACCCGATGCCGCATCGCGCATACTGAACGACCCTAAAGAGCGTTGCGAACACAACACCATTGTCGACTTGATCCGAAACGATCTGGGCCGGGTGTCGGAGAAGGTGGAGGTAACCCGATACCGATACATAGAGAGGGTGGAGGGATTCAACGGGCAGGGAGAGCAGCAGGTTTTGCAGGTGAGCTCTGAGATTTCCGGCACATTACCTCCCCACTACCGAGGGCAGTTGGGCAATATTTTGCTGAAACTGCTTCCGGCCGGCTCGGTTTCGGGGGCTCCAAAAGAGGCAACTTTGCAGTTAATCCGCGAAGCCGAACGTGGCAGCCGAGGTTTCTATACCGGTGTTTTTGGCTATTTCGATGGCCAAATGCTTGATTCTGCCGTTTTAATCCGCTATATTGAACTGCGAAACGGGAAAATGTATTACCGCAGCGGAGGAGGCATCACCACGCAGAGTCGGTGTCGCTCCGAATATCTGGAGGCCCTGCAGAAGGTCTACCTCCCTTTTCGTTGAGATAGCTCATACCGGTTACAGTAACCTTGCCCTGTTATGATGACTTTTGTCGAAACCATCTCGGTGCGCGATGGTGCAATCGAGAACCTGCCTTATCATGAGTGCCGGATTTATAGCACAATGATGCATTTTTATTGTCGGAAACCCGATTTCTCGCCCGCCGACATCGAAATTCCCGGACCCTTCAGGCAGGGGCACTGCAAGCTGCGTATAGTTTACGCCGAAAGGCTTCTCTCTTCGCACTTCTCGGACTATACGCCCCGCACCATACACACTATACGTTGTGTTGAGGCCGATTACCTCCATTACGCGTATAAGTTCGAAGACCGGACACAACTTATTTCGCTTTTGGGCAGGAGGGGCGATGCCGACGAAATTCTCATTGTGAAAAATGGCCAGATTACCGACACCTCTTACAGTAACGTGGTGCTCAGTAAGGGCAATCGGCTCTTCACCCCTTTATACCCCCTGCTTCCCGGCACAAGGCGCCATGCCCTGTTGAAAGCGGGCGTTATCGAAGCCATACCCATCACCCCCGAACAGCTCACCGGCTTCGACCGGCTTTACCTCATTAACGCCATGATAGGACTTAACGACAATGTATCGGTACCTGTCGGGTCCATTCGGCTTACCTGACCTGTTGGGGCCGGGTTAACCGAAAACGGTCGGGTTACACGATGTACAATTCGTGTAACCCGACCGCTGAGCGGGAGAGGGGCTTCGGCATACGAAGCGTTGTTTCAGCCGGAACCCGGGTGTTTTATCGGTTTTTCAGCGGAATAAAGGGCTGCAGACCGTACACATTCTTGTAGGCAGGACGGATAATCCGCTTGCTGGCAAAGTTGAGCTCTTCAATGCGGTGGGCTGTCCAACCGGCAATCCGACTCATAGCAAACAGGGGCGTAAAGACCTCTTCGGGAAGGCCGATCATATCGTAGACAAATCCCGAATAGAAGTCGACATTGGCACAAACCCGTTTGTTTACCTTATTCCCCTTGAAATCCATAAAGACCTCTACGGCACGCTCCTCGAGCAGTTCCAGGAAGCGGAACTCCTCTTCGCGCTTCTTCTCTTTGGCCAAATCGCGGGCCATCTCCTTCAGCAGCAGAGCCCTCGGATCGGAAATGGTATAAATAGCATGCCCGATACCATAGATCAGACCGGTGTGATTATAGGCCTCCTTGCGCAACATCTTCATCAGATAGGCGTCTATCTCCTTTACGTTGCCCCAGTTCTTAATGTTCTCTTTCAGGTGGTTAAACATCCTCATCACCGCCAGATTGGCGCCCCCGTGCAGCGGCCCTTTCAGCGATCCGATGGCAGCAGCGATC
>JBFWIG010000289.1:0-3475 GCA_050256115.1 Bacteroidales bacterium
CCGTTGAAAAAGAATCAGCATCACCGAGAGGGTGGCTACGCCATATACCGAACGGAGTGCGAAGGCTTTACTCACCTTCAGGCTGGCCAGGTAAAAGAGGCCCAGATTGAGCACAATTAAAGAGTATCCTACCGGAATATCGGTAGAGAAGAAGATCAGGGTAGCCAGACCGCTGGCACCGCCACCGGTAACATCGCTGGGAATCAAAAAACCGGCCCATGCTATGGCAAGAATCATCAGCCCCAGCGTACTGATAAGATACGATCGGATAGAATCCCATGCGGTGCCCGGTCGCTTCATGATAAAGCCCTATTATACCACAACGTTAATAATTCGCTTTGGAACTATAATGATTTTTTTCGGTTTTTTTCCGTCGAGCCATTTAGCGGATAACTCATGGTTGAGTACTGCCAGCTCCATATCGGGAATCGCCATATTGAGTGGCAACTCCAACATAAATCGAGTTTTCCCGTTAAACGAGACAGGATAGGAAAATTGGGTTTCTACCAGGTAGGAGTCGATGGCCTCGGGGAAGTGCGCTTTCAGCACCCCCTCCGGATAACCGAGCGCCTCGTACAGCTCTTCTGCCAGATGAGGAGCAAAGGGGGCGAGTAGCCGTACCAGTGGGTCGAGAACAGCCCGTTTATGACACTTCTCGTCCTGCAACTCATTGAGGCATATCATAAAAGCACTCACTGCCGTATTAAATGAGAACGACTCAATGTCGGATCCAATCTTCTTGATGGTTTTGTGAAGCGTGCGCAACTCCTTGTCGGAGGGCTCTTCGTTTGTCAGGAGCGAATTGCCGTCGCGGTCGAAAAAGAGATTCCAGAAGCGGCGCAGAAAACGGTGTACCCCCTCAATACCGGCGGTATCCCAGGGCTTAGACTGTTCGAGCGGTCCCAGAAACATCTCGTACATACGTAATGTATCGGCACCGTAGCGTTCTACCACCAGATCGGGGTTCACTACATTGTACATAGACTTCGACATCTTCTCTATAGCCCATCCGCAAACATATTTTCCCTCTTCGAGAATGAACTCAGCGTCGGCATTCTCGGGGCTCCAGGCGCGGAAAAGCTCCAGGTTAAGTATATCGTTCTGGACAATATTTACATCTACATGAATATCCGTAACATCGTAGCTCTCTTTCAGGCCGTGCGAAACGTAGGTTTTAGTGCCTTTTATCCGATAAACAAAATTAGAACGTCCCTGGATCATCCCCTGATTCACCAACTTCTTATAAGGTTCATCCTCGCAAACCACACCGATGTCGTAGAGAAATTTGGTCCAGAACCGGCTGTAAAGCAGGTGACCCGTGGCATGTTCGGTTCCTCCTATATAGAGATCGACATTGCGCCAATAATGGTTCTTTTCGGGATTAATCAGCAGTTGCTGATTATTGGGGTCCATATAGTGGAGGTAGTAGGCCGACGAGCCGGCGAATCCGGGCATCGTGCTCTGCTCCAGCGGATAACCATTGTAACTCCACTCCTTGGCTCTTCCCAGCGGTGGAGCCCCCTCTTCGGTAGGCAGATAGGCGTCGACCTCGGGGAGTACGATTGGTAGATCTTTCTCGTCGACTGTAAAGGGAAGCCCGTTCTTATAGTAGATAGGGAACGGTTCGCCCCAGTAGCGCTGCCGGCTGAAGATGGCGTCGCGCAGACGATAATTTATTTTGCGTGTTCCAAGACCCCGTCGCTCCACCTCGTCGATGGCCATCGGGATGGCTTCGGCCACCGTTTTCCCATTCAGGAAACCCGAATTCATCATGATTCCCTCTTTGGCATCGAAACTTTCGGCCGAGATATCGCAACCCTCAATCAGTGGAACAATGGGCAGCGAAAAGTGGCGGGCAAAGGCGTAGTCGCGCGCGTCGTGAGCCGGCACCGCCATAATGGCACCGGTTCCGTATCCTGCAAGCACGTAGTCGCTTACCCAGATGGGCACCTCCTCGCCGGTAAAGGGATTCACCGCATAACCACCCGTAAAGACTCCGGTAACGCTCTTGGTATCGGCCTGCCGTTCGCGTTCGTTCCGCTTCTTTACCAGCTCCAGATAGTTGGCAACTGCCTCCTGTTGTGCCGGAGTGGTTACTTTATCGACCCAACTGCTTTCGGGCGCCAGAACCATAAACGTGACTCCGAAAATCGTGTCGGCACGGGTAGTAAAGATAAGCATCTGTTCGGAGAGCCCCTTTACCGGGAATAGTACCTCGGCCCCTTGCGAGCGGCCTATCCAGTTGCGCTGAATCTCCTTCAGCGAGTCGGTCCACTCCACAGTATTGAGTCCGTCGAGCAGTCGTTGGGCATAGGCCGAGATGCGTAGCGACCACTGCTTCATCTCCTTCTGAATCACTTCGTGACCACCCCGCACTGAGAATCCCTCTTTCACCTCATCGTTAGCCAACACCGTTCCCAACGCCGGGCACCAGTTTACCTGCGTATCGGCCAAATAGGCCAGTCGATAGTCGAGTAGCAGCGTTAATTGCTCTTGCTCCGGCATCCGGTTCCACGCTTCGGCCGAAAAGATTCGGGCACACGAATGGGCCGCATTCACCTTTTCGTTTCCTTCGCGCGCAAAGCGCTCAGCCAGACCCGAAATGGGTTCGGCCTTATGGGTATCTTTGTTATACCAATGGTGAAACATCTGGACAAATGCCCATTGCGTCCACTTGTAATATCTTGGATCACATGTTTTTACTTCACGGCTCCAATCGAACGAAAATCCAATCCGGTCCAACTGCTCACGATATCTGGCAATATTTTTTTCGGTTGTCACAGCCGGATGCTGGCCTGTTTGGATAGCATACTGCTCGGCAGGTAGCCCGAATGCATCGTACCCCATAGGGTGCAGCACATTAAAACCCTTCATCCGTTTGTAGCGGGCAAAAATATCGGAGGCTATATAGCCCAACGGGTGGCCTACATGCAGGCCGGCTCCCGAAGGGTAGGGGAACATGTCGAGCACATAATATTTGGGGAGCGTATCATCCTCCACCACTCGGTAGGCATTCTGTTCTATCCAGCGGCTTCGCCACTTAGACTCAATTTCTGTAAAAGAATATTCCATGGGTTATTGCGTGAATCTGCGCTAATGAAAAAGGCAAAGGTAAAAATATTTCGGCATGTTCAGGTTCGCGAAAAATTGTTACTTTTGCACCGTTTTCACCCGGCCGCGTAGTTCAGTTGAATAGAACGTCAGATTCCGGTTCTGAAAGTCACAGGTTTGAGTCCTGTCGCGGTCACTTCACCACCCATTCGGGACAAAGCACCAAGCTTTGTCCCGTTTTCTTTTCGGCTACACCGTTTTTCGCCCGGGATCGTTATTTTGGTTCGTCGGCACCAAGCTGCTGTTTTAGGAATGAGAGGGTGAGAGCCCAAACTGTTTCTGGAAACTCGTCGAGAAGTACGATGGCGAGGCAAATCCCACCAGATACGACACTTCGTTAACCCGGTACTGTCCGGAGGCCAGC
>JBFWIG010000290.1:0-3495 GCA_050256115.1 Bacteroidales bacterium
CAACTCGCCAGCCGAGGCGGTAGAGGAGGAGGTGAGCACGTAGAGGGTAAGATTGGGCGTGTTGAGGTTCTCCAGAAGCGCCCCGATTGCACGGGTTGTGAAGTACTCCGGAAAATATCCCTGATCATCGGCCCGGTAATAGCGGGCGATATCGGCACTGTAGGTACTGTTGTACTGTTTTTTGCAAAAGAGCAACTCATCGGAGAGATTGGGTACCAGAAGCGACGAGAGTACCTTGGCGCTACTTTCGTAACCGCCTCTGTTATAGCGTAGGTCAAGAATGACATCTGTTACCTGGGCCTCTCTGAATGTTTTAAATATCTGATTCATACGGGTGTCGAACCGGAAGGCTCCGGTACTGTTGCCCGGGGCAAAGAAGTGGTACACCAGATATCCGGCATTGCCGGAAGGAGAGCGATAGATGGTGTCGAAAGCAATGGGATTGTCTTCGAAGTAGGGCACCTTCGAAATGGTAATCTGTTTTTCATCGGCCTGAACTCCCTGGGCAAGGCGCTCGCGGTTGAGCAGGGTGAGTTGGAAGGTGCTGCCCCGGTTCTCGATCAGCGAGGGGTAATTCAGGTAGTTGAGTGGGGTATCGTCTACCTTCCAGTAGAGATCGCCCCGCTTTAATCCTGCATTCCAGGCCGGCGTTCCCTCTTTTACATAGAGCACCTGTCCTACAATCCGGCTTAGGGTGTAGAGGTATATGTAGCTGTATTCAAATCCGGGGTCGTCGGCAGTAACCCCCACTTCGAAAGAGAGTTCGAGGCTGCGAGGTGCCTCAATTTTTTGGACGATGGCCGAGAAGCGATCTTCCGGTACCAGCAGACTATGAAAAAAGAGATTGGGAGCGGGAGTGGTATCTACTTGCCGGGGAATGCGGCTGTTCCAGTAATAGTAGTACCGCATATTGTTCAGAATCCAACTGTTGATACCCTTCTCTTTAATGGTAACAGGTCCGGGCCCCGAAAACTCCTCTTTCTTGGCACATCCTCCACTTAGCAAAAGCAGGGTTGCACCCCATACAACAAGCCCCTTTGGGAAAAAACCCAAGAGACGGGTAAGAGAAAGATCACCTATCTGCCGCATAATGCACGCTATTGAATCAAATCATTATCTTCGTAAAGATAAACATATAGATTGGCTATTTCGGTATGCAGAAGCGTTCTACTCACACTAAGAAGACCGGCCTCTTTTTTGGCTCTTTCAGCCCCATCCATATAGGGCATATGGCGGTTGCCAACTATATGGCGGTCTGCACCGATCTGGAAGAGTTGTGGTTTGTGGTGTCGCCCCAAAACCCGCTCAAACCCTCAAATCAGCTGTGGGAAGAAGCGTTTAGGCTGGATCTGGTTAAAAAAGCGGTGGAGGGAATTCCCTTTTTCGCCGTGTGCGATCTGGAATTTTCCCTCCCACGTCCCTCTTATACCATCAATACCCTGAATGCGCTTTCCGAACAATATCCCGATCGAACATTTGTATTGGTGATGGGTTCCGACGGCCTTGCCCAATTTTCTCAATGGAAATCTGCCGATCAGATTGTTTCCCGCTATAGTCGATACATCTATCCTCGTTACGATTCGGAGCCGACGGGCCTGGCCTCTGGCGCAATGATGATTCCCAATGCAACGGTGGTTCAGGCTCCCCGAATAGAGATCTCCTCCACATTTATTCGCGAGAGTCTGGCACTACAGCGCGATGTGCGTTGTTTTGTGCCCGAATCGATATGGCCCCTGCTTAGAGAGAGGTATTAAGCACCACCTGTCCGCTGGGAACCATAGTTTTGGCGTTGTCTTCGGCGGTAAGGAAGACGCGTACCGGGGTAAAAGGGGTTACGGTAGAGAGCGACCCTTTCAGCTTTTTCGAGACACTTACAGCACCCAGATTGATCACGCCGGCTTCGGTGGTTTCGGCCCAGAGTACAAAGACGGTGCGGGCCGGCTGCAATCGGTCGGCAGGGGCAATGTGCTGAACGGTAAAGTCGAGTTGGTTGTTGCTGTTTTTGTCGGTCGAGGTTTTCAGGGTAGAAACAGCCGCCGGAATCACTGTCGATACGGGGAATGTGTACTTCTTGGCCGCTGCATCGGGCAAGAGCAGAAGGGATAAGGCGAAAACCAAAAGTAAGGTCAAATTCTTTTTCATAAGCAATCTTATTAGGGTTATAAGTAATGTATTACAGGAATCAAGATAACAAATTCCCACCACTTTTGTTCTACTTTGGTAAACAATTAGTTCCATTCTACTCGGGAAATTGTACTTTTGTGCCCGCATAAGTAAAGGCATGGAAGAGAATAAGGCACATCGTGTTGCTCCATTGGTGATTTGGGTTTTTTTACTGCTGAGCGGGATTTCGGCCGCCGTTATGTTTCTCCCCGGCTTCCCGGGCGGAGGCAAGGCCAATATCTACTCGGATATTATCAAACCCCAGCGCCTTACCCCCGTAAAACATACCGGTTCGCCTCCGGCATCGGCTGTTTTGGCCGCTGCTCCCGATACCCTCTCTCCTGCGGTTGCAACGGCTGTGCGCCCAAACCGTGAGAGAGGACGGGGGGCCCGTGGCAGGGCCGGCACGAGTGTGATACCCATCGAAGACTTCTCGGCCGACAGCAGTGCGCTGCAACGCTTTTTTACGGCTTTGCGTCGCCGCGACTCCCTGAAGCGTATGGTACGCATAGCTTTTCTGGGCGACTCTTTTGTGGAGGGAGATATCTTTACTGCCGAGTTGCGCGACTTTTTACAGGATTCGCTGGGTGGCGGGGGTGTAGGCTTTGTTAATATCACCAGTCCGGTGAATAAGTTCCGGCAGACAGTGGTTCACGACTTCTCCGGATGGCAAACTTTATCGGTGCTCAATACGGAGCCTCAGCCCGAATGGCACAAGATCGGGCTCAGCGGTCAGTACTCTATACCCGAAGAGGGGGCAATACTCAATTATAAGCTGCCTTCGGGCAGATATAAGCAGTTGGGAGCGGTCGATTCGGCCCGTTTTTTCTTCCGCAATGAGAAAAGCTGCCGTATTTGGGTCTCGGTTAACGGAGCCTCCGAAGTGGCTTTTCTGCCTCGCTCCTCAACCGCACTCCAGATGCTCTCTTTTGGCGATTCGGTTTCGGAGTTGTCGTTTCGGTTCGAACAGTGCGAAGGTTTTACGGCTCTTGGTATTCAATTTGATGACTCTAAAGGAGTTAGTGTAGATAATTATGCGCTGAGAGGCGCTTCAGGCACTTCGCTGGCATCGGTTTCGCCTACGCTGGCTGCACAATGGAATCGTCTGGCACCTGTAGATCTGTTGGTTTTGGAATATGGGCTGAATGTAGTTTCGGCCGGGGTGCTCGATTATAACTATTACCGGATTCGGATGATAAAGAGTATCTCTACGCTGAAACGACTCTTTCCCGAAGCCGATATTCTGTTGATGGGAATCGGCGACCGTAGTGCAAAGATTGACGGAGAGATGCAGACCATGCCGGAGGTGAAGGCCATGGTAGCTCTGCAACG
>JBFWIG010000291.1:0-3452 GCA_050256115.1 Bacteroidales bacterium
GGTTTTTATGTAATTTTGGAGCTATGGCTATCACACTCATGATTCTCTTTGTTATTGCCACCGACCTGTTGGCATGGCCTCTGTTTGCACGCATAACAAAGCATAAGAAACGGCATAAAGTACGCTTAAAAAGCCTATACCTGGGTATAACCACCCTCTCTGTTTTGCTTTTGGCACTCGGATTCTTTGCCAACTATGCACCCCATGCCCATTTCCACCGCCATTTTTATGCCATCTTTGGGGCAGTTTGCCTACTCTGTCTCCCTAAGGCCGCCTACCTGTTGGTGTCGAGCCTCATCCCGGCCTCCGAACATCGCATTGCCGTTAAAGCAGGCCTCCTGGCTGCTATAGTCGTTATGTTAACCCTCGCCAAAGCCATTTGGATAGACCGCACCGACTTCCGCACAGAACATACTGAGGTGGCGCTCAAAGGCCTTCCTCCAGCTTTCGAGGGGTATAAAGTGGCGCTAATTGCCGATACCCATCTGGGAGCCTGGGGCAGCACCAAACCCATGGAAAAGGTGGTGGCGGCCATTCGCAGCGAAAAGCCCGATCTGATTCTCTTTGCCGGCGATATGGTGATCAACTTCCACCAAGAGATAGATCCCTACATCCCCCTCTTTTCGAAGCTGCATGCCCCCGACGGAATATTTGCGATAACCGGGAATCACGATTACGGTCAATACTACAACTGGCCCACAGAAGAAGCCGAAGCGGCCAATTTTCGCGAGATCTGCAATAAAATCAACGCTTCCGGCTTCCGGCTTCTGCTTAACCAGCACACTTACCTTGTGCGAGACGGCGATTCGTTGCTGCTGGCCGGCCTCGAAAATTACAGTCTCCCTCCCCGACCCGCCAAAGGGAACCTGACTAAAACCTTCGAGGGTGCCGACACCACCCTTTGCACCCTTCTTCTCTCGCACGATCCGGTATTTTTTTCGTTACAACAAAGCAATCCGCTTTTCCCTGCCCACCTTACCCTTTCGGGTCATACACACGAGTTTCAATGTGCGTTTCAAATCGGAAAATTCCGCTGGTCGCCCGCCTCTCTTCTCTCCGACTACCCTTCGGGGCTCTTTCACGAAGGAGAAAAGAGTATCTTTGTTACCCGTGGCATCGGATCGCTCGGTTTCCCCGGCAGATTTGGGGCCAAACCGCAGATTGCGATTTTACAATTGAGAAATAGCTTATGATTCTTACTGCCGAAAATATCCTGTTGGTTGGCTCCATACTGCTCTTCATTGCCTTGATGGCCGGCCGAACCGGCTACAAATACGGGGTTCCCGTTTTGCTGCTCTTTCTGATTGTAGGTATGCTGGCCGGAACCGATGGTTTTGGCATAGAGTTTTCGAATCCCGGACTGGCCCAGTTTATCGGGGTGGTATCGCTGAGTCTGATCCTCTTCTCGGGCGGTATGGACACTTCGGTTGTAGAGATCAAGCCGGTACTCAGGCAGGGAATCCTTCTGGCAACCCTGGGCGTGCTTCTCACCGCAGCAGTTACCGGAGGCTTTGTCTTTCTGCTCACCCAGCATTTCTTCCCGGGAGTAACCCTCTCATTAGCCGAAGCCATGCTGTTGGCAGCCGTAATGTCGTCGACCGATTCCGCCTCGGTCTTTGCCATATTACGTGCCAAAGGGCTTTTGCTCAAACACAATCTCCGCCCCTTGCTCGAGCTGGAAAGCGGAAGCAATGACCCCATGGCCTATATGCTTACTATCACATTGATTCAGTGGATTTCCTCTACAGGAATCACCGGGGGTGAAGTGCTCTTCTCCTTCTTTTCACAACTCATTATCGGGACAATGTCGGGCTACTTTCTGGGCAAAGGGTGTGCCTGGCTGCTTAACCGCGTAGATGTGGACAACGACTCTCTCTACCCGGTTCTGCTTATCACCTTTACCTTCTTTCTCTTTTCGTTTACCGACTTCATTGGCGGGAATGGCTATCTGGCTGTTTATCTGGGAGGGTTAGTGGTAGGAAACGCCAGGTTTATACATAAGAAGAGCGTAAAACGATTCTTCGACGGATTGGCCTGGCTCTCGCAAATCATTATGTTCCTTGCGCTCGGGCTTTTGGTGAATCCGTCGGAATTGCTGCCCATTGCGGGAGTGGGGTTAACAGTAGGTGTATTTATGATTATTGTAGCCCGCCCCCTGGCCGTATGGAGTCTGTTGGGTCCTTTCCGCAGGATGACCATCAAATCTAAATGGTATATCTCCTGGGTGGGTCTTCGGGGTGCGGTACCTATCATTTTTGCCACCTATCCGCTGCTGGCAAACATCGAGAATGCACGGATTATATACAATATCGTCTTCTTTATTACCATCCTTTCGCTCCTGATTCAGGGCACCACGGTTCCCTCGGTGGCCCGTTTTCTCCATCTTTCCCTGCCCGAAGGTGCGGCCAAACGAAGAAGCCAGTTCGGCTTCGACTTCTCTGAGGAGATTAAATCGGCCATATCTGAAGTAACCATTACGGCCGAGAGTCTTCGGTTTGGCAACAAACTGATGAATATCCCTCTTCCCGATAAAACCCTGGTGGTGATGCTTAAGAGAGGTGATTTCTATTTGATTCCCAGAGGGCAGACCCTTGTACAGGAAAACGATGTGATGCTGATTATCACCGACGACCAAAAAGCACTGGAACAGACCTACAAAGAGCTGGGCATAACGGGACACCCGGTATAGCCAAAAAATCAACACATTGCTGATAAAACGCGCGAATAGTCAAAAAAAGATTGTACATTAGTTCCATTACAATCATCGCAGACAACCCGGATTTCCGTGAAACCCACCTAAACCCCATATTTCAGCATGAGCAAAAGAGATAGCAAGCAATCAATGAGCCGCAGAGAGTTTCTCGGCTATTCGGCGCTCGGACTGGCAGGATTAACCCTCCTTCCCGGTTGGACCCTCCCAAGTGGTCAACGAATCGCCCCCAGCGACAGAGTGGTTCTGGGATTCATCGGCTTAGGTCAACAAGGCTGTTCCGACTTCAGTAGTTTCTCGAGATGCCCTGGAGTGCAGGTAGTGGCCGGTTGCGATGTAGACAGTATCAAGCGCGAACGGTTCAAACTGCGGGTAGAGGCGTGGCAGAAGTCACAAAATGTGCCTGCCCGCTGCGATCTCTATGAGTTCTACGAAGATCTGCTGAACCGGAAAGATATTGATGCCGTTGCGATTGCTACCCCCGACCATTGGCACGCTTTGAATACCATTCATGCCTGCCAGTCGGGTAAAGATGTCTTTGTGCAGAAGCCGCTGGCCTTTACCGTTACCGAGGGGTTGGCCATGGTAAAAGCGGTTCGCAGCAACAACCGTGTATTGCAGGTTGGTAGCCAGCAACGCTCCGGAAAGGAGTTTCAGCAGGCTATTTCGTTGGTACGAAGCGGAGCACTCGGGCACATCGAAACCATCTTTGCTAAAGTTGGCGATCCTCCCAGACCGCTCG
>JBFWIG010000292.1:0-3451 GCA_050256115.1 Bacteroidales bacterium
GGTTGAGTATCTCGATCAATTGGTAGAACAAACCGAAAGCCTGGGCATTAAGGTTACCGGTTTGCACATGCACACCGGTTCGGATATTCTCGACCCCGAGGTATTCCGCAAGAGTGCCGATGCGCTTTTTTCGGTGGCTATGCGCTTTCCTTCACTCGAATATCTCGATTTTGGCAGTGGGTTTAAGGTGGCTTACAAGCCCGGCGATTATGCTACCGATATCGAGAAGTTGGGAGAGGTGATCTCGGCCGATTTTAACGCTTTCTGCGGCCGATTTGGCAAGCCGCTTACGTTGATTTTTGAGCCCGGAAAGTTTTTGGTGAGTGAGGCCGGTTTTTTCTGCGTTACGGTTAACGCGGTTAAGCAGACGCCTGTAACCACCTTTGCTGCTGTAGACAGTGGGTTAAATCATCTTATCCGGCCCATGTTTTACGATGCTTATCATCATATTATCAATGTGTCGAATCCCAACGCTCCTCTCAAGAAGTACTCGGTGGTAGGTTATATCTGCGAAACCGACACCTTTGCCTGGGATCGTGAGTTGCCGGAGGTACGCGAAGGCGATTGCCTGGTGTTCCGTAATGCAGGCGCCTACTGTTTTTCGATGTCGTCTAACTACAATTCGAGACTTCGTCCTGCAGAGGTGTTGCTCTACAAGGGAAGAACCCATCTGATTCGCCGGCGCGAAACGTTCGATGATCTGTTGGGAACGCAGGTTGTATGCGATTTGTAGTGCCGGACTATTCGCGGAGAAAGTTCAAAATCTTGTCGTACGCCACGCCTGTGGCAATATCGAGTTGGTCATTGACTACAACGCTGTCGAACCGGGGGGCAAAGCTCATCTCGTAGGCGGCTCTCTCTATCCGTTTTTCAATCACTTCAGGGCTATCGGTAGAACGGATCTGAAGGCGAATTCTGAGCTCCTCTATCGAAGGAGGCATAATAAAGAGGGAGAGCGCTTTGTAACCGAACAACTCTTTTAGCCGCAGGCCGCCCTTTACATCTACATCGAAGAGAACATGCTTTTGATTTGCCCAAATCCTTTCGGGTTCGGAGGCCAGGGTGCCATATAGATTTCCGCTATAGACCTCTTCCCACTCCAAAAATTCGCCATTCGTTAGTTTTTCACGGAACACAGCCTCGGTAAGAAAATAGTAATCTTTCCCGTTCACCTCTCCGTTGCGGGGCAGACGGGTACATGCCGATACCGAAAAGGAGAGGGGTAGTCCGGCCGCTAATAAGCGTTTGATGATGGTGGTTTTCCCCGAACCCGAAGGGGCCGAGAAGATGATAACCTTGCCTCTCTCTTTGTCCATATTGCGTTTTATAGGATGTTTAAAATCTGTTCCTTGATCTTTTCGAGTTCGTCTTTCATGCCCACTACAATTTGTTGGATACGGGCATCGTTGGCTTTCGAACCTAAGGTGTTGATTTCTCGACCCATCTCTTGGGCAATAAAACCCAGTTTGCGTCCAACGGCATCGCTGTTGGCAGCGGTTTCGCGAAAATAGGCACAGTGGTTCCGAAGACGGACCTTCTCTTCGGTAACGTCGATCTTCTCCAGATAGTAGATTAGCTCTTGTTCTAATCGGTTTTTGTCGAGATGGGCCTCTTCGGCAACCTCCAGCAAATTCTTTCTGATACGCTCTTTAATCTGCTCTATCCGAGCCGTCTCAAAAGGCTCGGCCAGTAGCAGCGCGCGCTCAATGTGATCTACCCTTTGCAACATATCGTGCAGCAATGCCTCCCCCTCTTGCTCTCTGAAGGTATCCATTGCATCGAGCGCCTTTTGTACGCCATCCATAAAGGCCTCTTTCTCATCCTCTTCGAGCCCTTTTTGTTCGTTTTTTAAGACGTCGGGAAGGCGCAACAGGGTATTCAAGATATCGGAGGGTACGTCCAATGCAAGCTCTTGTGCCAGATTGATTACCTCTGCATGGTATTCGCGAATCAGGGTCTTGTTGAAAAACTCGGTTTTTTGGCCCGAAAGTTCATCGTACGAGGCCGAAAAATCGATTTTCCCCCGTACCAGCCTTTTCGACAACAGTGATCTGATTTCCGGCTCGAGTTCGCGGTAGAGTCCGGGGAGTCGAAGGCTGATATCGGCCTGTTTGCTGTTTAGCGAACGAATCTCGATGTGAATTTTGCGTGCAGGCGTCTCAACTTCTACCTTTCCGAAGCCTGTCATTGATTTACTCATAGTCGATGCAATTTTCATCTGCCAACCTGGCGAAAATGGGATGATGCAAAGATAGAATTAATTCATAATGCAGGCCTCGTGTGGGTCAATTCAATAAAAACAGTTAAATTTACAAGTTTATTTTGTGTTTCATTTACTAGAAATTCTAACAACTTATTATGCAAGCTGAAGGCGAAAGAATTCTGACCATCAACATCGAGGAGCAGATGAAATCGGCCTACATCGATTACTCGATGTCGGTTATTGTATCCAGGGCGCTACCCGATGTTCGTGATGGTCTGAAACCGGTACACCGCAGAGTCCTCTTCGGGATGTCGGAGTTGGGTAATGTGGCCGGAAAACCTTATAAGAAGTCGGCCCGTATTGTGGGTGAGGTGCTGGGTAAGTACCATCCGCACGGCGACTCATCGGTATACGATGCGATGGTTCGTATGGCACAACCCTGGTCGCTCCGGTATCCTTTGGTAGAGGGGCAGGGTAACTTTGGTTCGGTCGATGGCGACTCTCCTGCCGCCATGCGTTATACTGAGGCCAGAATGCAAAAGATTGCCGAGGAGATGCTGGCCGATCTGGATAAAAACACCGTCGACTTTGGTCCTAACTTCGATGATTCGTTGCAGGAACCGGCTGTGTTGCCTTCGGGAATTCCCAATCTGATTGTAAATGGTGCGTCGGGTATTGCCGTGGGTATGGCCACAAATATGGCGCCTCACAATCTGCGAAATACGGTCGATGCCATTGTGGCCTATATAGACGATCCCGAGATTGGTACAGACAAACTGGCAACGCTGATGGTTGCTCCCGACTTCCCCACCGGAGGTATTATTCAAGGTTATCAGGGGGTTAGAGAGGCCTTCGAAACAGGCAGAGGGCGGATTGTGGTTCGAGCCAAAACCGAGATCGAGGTGCAAAGCAGCGGTCGCGAGATTATTGTAGTTACGGAGATTCCCTATCAGGTGAATAAGGCCGATCTGATAAAAAAGATTGCCGACTTGGTGAATGAGAAGCGGCTGGAGGGCATTTCGTTTGTTAACGATGAGAGCGACCGCGAAGGGATGCGCATTGTGATCAAACTGAAAAAGGATGCTTCGGCCAATGTGGTTCTGAATAACCTGTTTAAATATACTGCGCTTCAGTCGGCCTTCAATGTGAATAACATTGCTTTGGTCGAAGGACGTCCTAAGATGTTGAATATTAAAGATCTGATCTTTTATTATGTAAAACATCGGCAGGAGGTTGTGGTTCGCCGTT
>JBFWIG010000293.1:0-3447 GCA_050256115.1 Bacteroidales bacterium
CAATGGAATCGTCTGGCACCTGTTGATCTGTTGGTTTTGGAATATGGGCTGAATGTTGTTTCGGCCGGGGTGCTCGATTATAACTATTACCGGATTCGGATGATAAAGAGTAACTCTACGCTGAAACGACTCTTTCCCGAAGCCGATATTCTGTTGATGGGAATCGGCGACCGTAGTGCAAAGATTGACGGAGAGATGCAGACCATGCCGGAGGTGAAGGCCATGGTAGCTCTGCAACGGCAGTTGGCGCGTGAGGCGGCAATTGCCCATTGGAGCCTTTACGATGCTATGGGGGGCGAGAATAGTATGGTGGGTTTCGCAGAACGCGAACCGGCATGGGCGGCCAAGGATTATACCCATATGAGTGCCTTGGGTGGCAGGGTGTTGGCCCGAAAGTTTTTTGCCGCATTGATGAACGAATACAGCCGGTATGATGAGTAGTCTTTTGCGCAATGTGCAGAGGGTGGCACCTGTTCTCCCGGTTTTGGGGCTCTCGCTCCTGTTGAACCTGATGCCGGGATCGCTCCACGGGAATCTTTCGCGGGCAAGGGAGGAGAGGGCGCTCAGGCTCGCAGCCCGTTCGGTACAACCCGTTGCGGTGGAGCTATTTCCCGATTCGTTGAGCCGCTATCCCTTTTTGGCGCTCTCGCATAATGTGATTGCCGATAGTACAGGCGCGCTAAACCCCTTTTTCGAAGCGCTTGGTCACCTGGCAGTGGGTACCTTGGGGGCCACTGAGGTGCTTCCTATTCTGCACATCGGCGATTCGCACCTTCAACCCGATATCCTTTCGGGTACCCTGCGAACCCATCTTCAGGCCCATTTCGGCAACGCCGGACGCGGTTTGGTGGTTCCGCTCAGGCTGGCCAAAACCAACCAGCCGGTCGATTACGCCATTAGCTCGCAGAATGTGTGGAAGGCCTCGCGGATGATTCGCTCCTCTCAAAGGTTACAGGCCGGTGTTGGGGGCAATCTGCTCTTTACGCTTAATACACGGGTTGCGCTAGATCTTTCGCTGAAAAATATCGCCCGGAATGAGCCCTTCGGTCGGATATCGCTGTTTAGTTCGCCCAATCTGAAGATTTGGCGGGGCATCGTGGGCAGAGATACCTTTCTCTTTCGGCCATCGGGTTTGTCGCGCACCCTTTTTCAGTTATCTCTGCCCGATACCACTTCGCACATTCGGCTCACAGCCGAGAAGGTGCCCGGTAGAGATTCGCTCTTTGTCTATGGGATGGTGCTCGAAACCGGTAAGTCGGGTGTTTTGTACCATAACAGTGGGAGTAATGGAGCCAGGATGGTAGACTTTACCCGAACCCCCCTCTTTTTTGAACAGGCGGCTGCGCTCGATCCCCGGTTGCTGATTGTCTCGCTGGGAACCAACGAGGCATCCGGATCGGGCTTTACGCCCGAAATCTTTTACGGCTATCTCGACAACTTTTGCCGGATGCTTCAGCAGGCCTGCCCGGGCGTACCTATTCTGCTTACCACCCCGCTGGCTTGTGGAAAGCGGTATGTAGTGAATCGCCGGGCACAATACAGACCCAATCCCCATATGCAGAAGGTGCGTGATATCATAGTGGCCTATGCCGCCGAAAAGGGATTTGCCGTGTGGGATCTCTTTTCTACAGGGGGAGAGCAAACTATGGAGAATTGGTATGCGGCAAAACTGCTGAGTGCCGATAGAATGCATGCCACCCGCGAAGGATACCTGTTGCAGGGGAATCTGCTCTATCATGCCCTTATGACCCAATACAATCGCTATGTGGAGAGTAGAGCAGAGTGAGTTGTGGCAGCAGTTTCTCTATCAGGAGGCCGCTCCGCTGATTTTTAACAGCGGCGTATTCCTCTTTCTGTTTACCGCTTTTGTGGTAATCTTTCATTTTGTGCGGCGGCACAACCGGGCCAAAGTGATCTGGCTCACCCTTTTCTCCCTCTTTTTCTACTACAAAACCTGCGGGTTGTTTGTAGGCCTTTTGTTACTGGTGGCCACCTCCGACTATCTGATTGGACGGGCCCTGCACCGAAGCGTGCGAAAGGGGGCGCGAAAGGGGTGGATAACAGCCAGTATTCTGATTAACCTGGGTCTTTTGGCCTACTTTAAGTACACCAACTTTTTTGCCGGGATGGTGGCTCAGTTTACCGAAGAGCCATTTACCCCCTATGCCATTGTTCTTCCGGTAGGGATCTCCTTTTTTACCTTTCAGTCGTTGAGCTACACGCTCGATATCTATCGTAAGCGGATAGAACCGGTGGATCGATGGGTAGATTATCTCTTTTATGTCTCCTTTTTCCCGCAACTGGTTGCCGGCCCCATTGTGCGTGCCCGCGACTTTCTGCCCCAGATTTCTCGTCCCGATTTTGTAAGTCGGGCCATGATAGGAGAGGGTCTCTTTCTGATTTTGTCGGGGCTCTTTAAAAAAGCGGTGATCTCCGACTATATCAGCATAAACTTTGTAGATCGAATCTTTGATAATCCGCTTCTTTACAGTGGATTGGAAAATTTAATGGGTGTGTACGGTTATGCGATGCAGATCTATTGCGACTTTTCGGGCTACTCCGATATGGCCATCGGAATTGCCCTTCTGTTGGGCTTCCGGTTCAATATCAATTTTGACTCCCCCTATAAGTCGGCCTCTATTACCGAATTTTGGCGCAGGTGGCATATCTCACTTTCGAGCTGGCTGCGTGATTACCTCTATATATCGTTGGGCGGCAACCGGAAAGGTAAAATCCGAACCTATGTAAATCTGATGCTTACCATGCTCTTGGGCGGGCTATGGCATGGCGCTGCCCTACAATTTGTCTTCTGGGGGGCATTGCACGGCGTATCGCTGGCCATACATAAAGGGGTTATGGCCATCTTCCCTTCGTTCAGGCCAACCGGAGCTGAAATGAGCCGTTTCCGAAGGGTTCTCGGCATTTTGTTAACCTTTCATCTGGTCTGCTTTGGCTGGCTCTTCTTCCGTGCCAAATCGTTTGGCTCTGCCCTGGAGGTGCTCTCACAAATTATTCATGCGTCCGACTTCTCGCTCCTTCCGCAGCTCTTTTCCGGCTACAAAGCGGTCTTCTCGTTGATACTGCTCGGGTATTTCCTGCACTTCTTGCCCGGTCGGCTTGATGTACGGGTACAATCCTTTTTCGCAGCCCGCCCGCTATGGCTGCAGGGGCTGGTAGTGGTTGCCATGATTGTGTTGGTAATGCTGGAAAAATCGAGCCAGATTCAGCCCTTCATCTACTTCCAGTTTTAACAGGCCGAATGGTTATACAATCTTACCCATCTTGATCTCTGATTTCAGCATCTCATAGAGGTAGGCCGAACTTTCGATATAGAGTCCGGTTGATGGATTGGAAAGCTTCTCGAATGTGCCGGAATTGTGAAACAAGGATAGCGCTTCGGGAAGATTCATCTCGAACTCCTGCATCAGATAGAGAATAATGTCCTTC
>JBFWIG010000294.1:0-3445 GCA_050256115.1 Bacteroidales bacterium
GGTTAAAAAAAAGAGCACAAATATAACCCAATTACGTCAGAAGACAAAGGTTCGCCGGTACTCGGAAAGGTTGTTGCGTTCGTCGCGAACCTGCAGGGTGAAGGTTCTGCTTTTGCCGGTGCGGGGTGTTTTTTTGGTATTGAGGAGGAACTCTACACGAGCCGTTTTTCCGTCATGTTCATAGAGAAGCCACTCCCCGTCGAGCCGCCCTTCGATGGTGTTCACGCCCGAAAAGTTGTCGGATATCCGGAACACCAGCTTTCCCTGAGCAGGATTAACGCTCGCCACAAGAATAGTGGGCGGAACGGTATCGGCTGCCAATCCCACCTTTCCGAAGGCGTAGCAGCGGCTCTCCATATAACTTCCTTTCCATTCGCCTCCCAGATATCCAACCGGCAATCCGGCCTCGTTCAATTCGGCAATGCAGGCCTTCTCGCGAAGCGCAGCGGGAACGGCATCGCCCTTGATTCTCAATATAAAGGGTTTGTGGAGAGGGGTTTCGGGACGATGCAGACTATACCCCTCTCCATACAGTTCACTATTTGAAGGCAGGGTATGAAACGCAAAGTCGATGTCGTTGTAGAGCGCCCCGGCAGGGATGATTATCTCTGCCGATTTGGCGGTGAAGTGGTTGTCGCGTCCAAAGGGCATCGGGTTCTTACGAAGGGCCTCTGCCACAGGAATCCCATCCGGCATCGGGTTCCATCGTGCCGCAAATTCTACAACCGATGCGTTGCCGGAAAAATCTTCGGCAACAATCCGGATTTGATGGCTCTTTTGATCACTAACCAAGAGGGTGCCGTTACCCCTGGGTGTGATGATCCAGTCGAGCTCATTCCCGGGAAGGCGAAAGAGCTGTTCGAAGGTGGTCCGGCTATTCACATACTCGGGATAATCTTTCATGGCCAGGGTATACCGGGTTTCGTTATAGGCAAACCGATTGTTGATTCGTGAATAGTAGAGGAGGGTATCTATGTAGAGCGAGAGGGCGTAGATGCCGCTTCGGCCAACGGAACCTTCGGAGGTGTCGAACGCTTCGAGCGCAACGCCAATTTGACCCGTAAAGAGAAATTCGCCTTTTGGGGCAGGGTGATAGCGTTTTCCGGATCCGTCCGAAACCAGCTCTACCTTTTGTTTGGGGCCGGCTCCCTCAATGGCTCCTCCCGGGGTAAGAGAGGATAGCAAAAGGGTTTTCAGTACCGGAGGGGATTTGTCGGGCACTGTCAAACCAAAAAGGTGCGGGTTTAAGGGTCTTTCACCATTTGCTTCCCGAACTTCATAGTGTAGATGAGGACCGCCCGAACTGCCTGTATTGCCCGAGAACCCCAGGAGATCGCCCTTTTCTACCGGGAAGAGCGCTTCGGCAAGGGGGATATCCAGGGCAAAGGTTTGGTGATCATATTGATAGTTTTCTACCCATTGAGCCAACTTGTCGTTAAATCGTTCCAGATGGGCGTAAACGGTTGTCCATCCTCCCGGATGATTAACATAAACCGCCTTTCCGTACCCTCCCGGCGAAACGACAATGCGTGAAACATAGCCTTTTTCGGACGATAATACGCGTTTTCCTGTAACACCCTGCGTGCGAAAATCGAGGCCTGCATGAAAATGAGCTGCCCGTAACTCGCCAAATCCACCCGATAATCGCAGAGGAATATCCAGGGGAGGCGAAAACAGGGGATAGGGGAGGGTGTCTTGTACCGGGGTGGCAGACAGTAGGCTGGGGAGGGAGAGGAGGAGGAGAAGGAGGTACATGGTTAGTGCTCTGGTGATGCGCTGCGCGCTGGTGCTGCGCTGCGCGCAAATGGTTAATGGTTAATGGTGAATGGTGAATGGTGAATGCGCTGCGCGCAGGTGCTCTAGTGATGCGCTTCGCGCTGGTGCTCTGGTGCTCTGGTGATGCGCTTCGCGCCCAAAAAAATAGCTCTCGCGCGTCAGCGCGATGCACTAGAGCACTTGTGCGAAGCACTTCTCTTTTGCTCTGTTTTATGGTGAAGGGGGTGAACAATTGTGGGGGATTGGGGGTTTATAAGGTGTAGACGGGTTACAAACCTACAAACTTTTTCGGGGAGAATAACCTGTCAGGTTCTTTTGAAATTCTTAATCCTGTATTATCTTTGTGCGGATGTAAGGGTGTGGAATGGCAAATCAGGACCAAATTATCGCTGTGTTGCGTGCCAGAGCTGCTGAGGTAGAGATGGCGTTCAACAAGCTTCTGGAGGAGAAGAATCAACTGGAGAGGCGGCAGCGGGAGTTGTTGGAAGAGATGGGTCGGAAACAGTCTGAAATCGAAGCCGCGCAGGCTCGTTTCGAGCAGCTTAAGGTGGCCAGGGTGATAGCCTGGTCGGCCGGAGATGTTGAGAGTGCGAGAGTGCAGGTGGATGGGATTTTGCGGGAGATAGACAAGTGTATTGCCCTTTTAAACCGATAATACGAAGGAGTTCTTTTCATGGATGACATGTTCTCGATCCGGGTAAACGTTGCCGACCGCTATTATCCGTTGATGATTCAAAGGGCCGACGAGGAGCGGATCAGGAAAGCTGCCAGATTGATTAACGAGCGGATAACGCTTTATAAATCAAAGTATACCGATAAGGAGGTACGTGATTATCTGGCTATGGTCTCTCTTCAGTTCGTAATAAAGATGCTCGAATTGGAGGATCACCTTGAAACCGATCAGCGCAACGCGCAGCTGGAGGAGATTGGAGAAACCCTGAAAGGAATTCTGACGAAGGTAGACAAAGACGTTCTTTCATATTAGCGATTACCCGCATTATTTCTGTAAGCTATCGAAACTCAACGCTTTATAATTTAGGGCGTGACTTGGGCTATCGAAAACAGGCCTTGCTTCCGCTTGTCGGAAGACTCTGTGAAGAGACTTTGGAAGTTTGAACTAGCCGGCTGCCCTACCCATGCATTTTGGGGTTTCTTCTTACTTACAGAATAGTGCGGGTTTTTTTTATTCATTCAATACTACATATATTATGATAAACAGCATCATTATCGCCGCGGCTTCCCTCATTATCGGGGCGATATTGGCGTGGGTTGTTTGTAACGTAATTCTTAAATCGAAACGGGAGAAGCTCCTTAAGGAGGCCGAAGCGGAAGCGGAGGTTATCAAAAAGGATAAGATGCTCCAGGCTCGAGAAAAGTTTTTACAACTCAAAGCCGATTACGAAAAAGAGGTCAACGAACGGAATGCCCGTCTCGTTGTGAATGAGTCGAAGATCAAACAGAAGGAGGCGGCCTTATCGTCGCGCTACGATGAGTTGCAACGGCTTAAAAAGGAGCAGGATAGCGTGCGTGATTCGCTTAATCATCAGGCCGAACAGCTTCAGAAGAAGGAGGAGGTGCTTCTGAAAAAAGAGGAGTTGCTGAATCAAAGCCAAAAAGAGCAGATAGAGAAATTAGAGGCGCTTTCAGGTTTGTCGGCCGAAGAGGCCAA
>JBFWIG010000295.1:0-3440 GCA_050256115.1 Bacteroidales bacterium
GAGAAGAGAAGGTATGAGCAGAAGGCAGAGGGTGAACTTATTCATGATGGATGGGTTTTGGGGTTGCAGGTGAGGATTTCTCCTTCTCCATTCGTTTTTCCAATAAGAGGGTAATCTCTTTTTTCAGTGTGGCATCGTTTTTCCAGACTTGGGCCCTGTAATAAGATGCCGAACCGAGAGAGATGAGGTAGAGTAGAAAGGGAATCCATATCCAACGAGGCCTGCGCACCCGGCGAACAACGTGCAGAAGGGTGAGCGCCAACAGGAAAAAGAGGCCCGGACCGGCCAGATAGAGATACCTGTCGGCCACTACGGTAAAGCGCGACATCGGAACAATGTGCAGCACCAATGCAATATGTAGGAGAAAAAAGGAGCCCCCTGCCCAAATCGCTCTCTTTTTTAGCAGAGGCCAAAGCGACAGACCCATAACCACAAGGAAAACGGGATAGCAATAGAAGCGAAACGGCAGAGGGTCACCTATGCGAAACGGAATGGGGTAGAAGAAGAGTTGATGTATCGGTAAGAGGGTTTTGGCCAGGTATTCGGTGAGGGCGTAGGCCCCCAGAGCCAATCGCTGAAACAGGGGATAGACCGCCTCTTCCGATAAAATGCCCCTCTCGGTTGAGGCGTGCGACCGAATGGTAACATAGCAGAATACCAGCGCAATAAGCAGAAATGGGAGCTTTTCGAACCAGAGGGCTGCCTCTTTCAGGTTGCGATGCAACAACCAATCGGCCCAAAGCAGCGCAAACGGAAGCATTACCGCCTGCTCTTTGCCGCCAAAAGAGAGCACAAAGGCCAACAGGGCCAGGTAGTAATATCGGCTCTTCTGCCGGCCGACGTACAACAAGTAACACCCCATGGCCACCAGATAGAAGGTGGTGTAGAGCAACACCTTCGAGGCACTGATCCAGGCAACCGCCTCAACCTGCAACGGATGAACGGCAAAGAGCAGGGCGGTAATGAACGCCGCGGGCAGCGAAAAATCAGAGACCGGGCCCTCCCTGCGCGGCAATGCAAGCGTAGCGGATCGTAGCCGCCCGGAAAGAGAAGCGGTAATAAAAGCCTCCGTAAGGCAAAACAACAACAGCACATTAAGGGTGTGGAGCGAGAGCGACATCGCATGAAAAAAGAGAGGATCCTTTCCGGCCAACTTATAGATCAGGGTGTAGATCATCTGGTTTAACGGACTATATTGCCCTGTGTAATACTCCGAAAGAATCCGCCACAGATTTTGCCACGACCAGGAGAAGGTGTAGTCGTTTAAGACCATCCACTCGTCATCCCACGATAACAGAAAGGCATGCTGAAGCATAGGATGATAAATGACTGTCACCACAGCCACCAGCAGGAGGGCACACAGACAACGCACCCGGTTAACAGAGAGATATCGGAAAAACCGCCCGAACGGCATACATGGAGAGAGGGGTTGCGGGTGTTGCATGGGGAAAAGAGGTGAATGATGCGTTCTGAAATGTTACGCAATGTAATATCTATTCCACATTGCAAAATGCACGCAAAGGAGCCCGAAAAGCGCAATCAGAGGTGGAGAACCCCTAAAAGCAAGAGCATGAACCCTTTTCCACTGCACAAAGCGCGTAAGAGATCCCTTAATCGTGTCGGATCGGGCCTTTATTCGCACAAAAAATAATCCTCATGCAGTGAATCCGGCAAAGAAAAAATGTTTGTACTTTTAGGGCTGAGCCTAACGGCAGGCAGACTTGTGTAAAACCGCTACTACTATGAAATTGCTCGCCCCCATTGCGTTACTCGTGCTTCTCTCCCTCTCCTGCCGCGAAGTGCAGAAAGCCCCCATAGACCGAGAGGCATTGGTAGCCCGCAACAGCCCCGTAGTGGAGCGCATCGATAAACTAGCCTCCTTGTCGGTAGGGAACGGCAGCTTTGCCTTCACCGTCGATGCCACAGGGCTGCAAACCTTCCCCGAACACTACGCGTCGGGCGTCTATCCGGGAACCCAGGCCTCGTGGGGATGGCACAGCTTTCCCAATCCCAACGGATACAAACACACCGAAACGCTGCAAGCCTATACCTTCAGAGGAAAGCCCGAACTCTATTCCATCCAGTCGAGAACCGCCCCTCAACGCCAAAAAGAGGCCATAGAGTGGTACCGCGTCAATCCCCACCGTCTCCATCTGGGCGTAGTGGGGCTCGAACTGCCCCTTAGCAACGGCAAAAAACCTGAGCCGGCTCAAATCGATAGCGTATCGCAACGGCTCAACCTTTGGGAGGGCCATATCGAGAGCCGTTTCCGGCTGGCCGGGAAAACGGTAGAAGTACAGACCGTATGCCACCCCACACGCGACGAAATAGCGGCACAAATTATCCCCTCCGAAAGCTTCGGCGAACCCATCGGCATCAACTTTCGCTTTGGATACCCCACCGGGCAGCACTCCGACGACACCTGCCGATGGGACAACGCCGACAAACACACCACCACCCTCCTCGAAAAAGGGAGCCATTCGGCCCTTCTGGAACGAAAACTTGATGGAACCACCTACTACGTGCAGATCAACTGGGAGGGCGATGCCCGACTCACCGAAAAAGCGCCTCACTACTTTGTACTTCTGCCGAAACAGGCCGGCCGGCCCCTGACCTTCTCGTGCCGGTTTTCGGCCGAACGCCCCTCCGGAACCGCACCCGCCTTTTCCGAAACCCTGACCCTGGCCAAAACCCATTGGAACCGGTTCTGGACAAGCGGAGGTGCAATTGATTTCTCGCAATGCAAAGCTTCCGAAGCGGCCGAACTGGAGCGAAGGGTGGTTTTGTCGCAATACCTCACCGCCATTCAATGTGCCTCCGATACCCCTCCCCAGGAGACCGGACTCACCTTCAATTCGTGGTATGGCAGGCCCCATCTGGAGATGCACTGGTGGCACGGCGTACACTTTGCCCTCTGGGGCCGGGGCGAGCTGTTAGAACGCAGCCTCCCCTGGTATCGGGATGTGGCCCTTCCGGTGGCCCGCGAAATTGCCCGACGACAGGGTTTCGACGGCGTTCGATGGATGAAGATGACCGACCCGCTGGCGGGCGAAGCCCCCTCATCGGTAGGTTCGTTCTTAATCTGGCAACAACCCCATATCATCTACTTTGCCGAACTGCTCTACCGTGCCAACCCCTCGCCCCAGACCCTCGAAAAATACAAGGAACTGGTCTTTCAAACCGCTCAATTCATGGCCTCGTTTGCCACCTTCGACTCATTGAATAACCGCTATATTCTCAAGGGATTAATCCCTGCACAAGAGACATTAAAGGCAGCCGAAACAATAAATCCCCCCTTCGAACTCTCCTATTGGCACTTTGCCCTTAAGGTGGCCCAACAATGGCGCGAACGAACCGACATGGGGCGCAACAAAGAGTGGGATCGCCTACTAAAGCTCCTTTCACCCCTGGCAGCAAAGGATGGGCTCTATCTGGCAGCC
>JBFWIG010000296.1:0-3420 GCA_050256115.1 Bacteroidales bacterium
ATGTGGAGGCTTCGCGCGGGATGGCCTACGGTACGGCCCTGGTACTGATCTTTATTGTGTTGCTGGCAAACTTGTCGGCCAACGCGTTACGTCGATATTATGCAAATAAAGTAAAAACCAACTTTTAACGCAACCCCATGATACAGCTCGAAGCACAAAGGGTAAACTTTTTTTACGATACCTTTCATGCACTGAAGGATATAACTCTCACCATAGAGCGCAATAGCGTAACCGCATTCATTGGCCCTTCGGGATGCGGAAAGTCTACCTTTCTGCGGCTCTTTAACCGCATGAACGATCTGATAGACGGCACTCGTTTGGAGGGGGTAGTTAAGGTGCATGGCAAGGATATTTATGCGCCCGGGGTTCGGGTTGATGAGTTACGCAAAAAGGTGGGCATGGTATTTCAGAAGGCTAACCCTTTTCCTAAAAGCATATTCGAGAATGTGGCTTATGGATTGAGAGTTAATGGAATCCGTGATGAGAAATTTATTAAAGACCGGGTCGAGGAGTCGTTATATGCTGCAGTACTGTGGGATGAGGTAAAAGATAAGTTGAAAAAGTCGGCCTTCGAGTTGTCGGGCGGTCAACAACAGCGGTTATGTATTGCCAGAGCCCTGGCCATTCAGCCGGAAGTGATACTGATGGACGAACCGGCCTCGGCACTCGACCCCATCTCTACGGCAAAGGTAGAAGAGCTGATCTTTGAGCTAAAAAAGGATTACACCATTGTGATTGTAACGCATAATATGCAACAGGCCGGTCGTGTAAGCGACAAAACAGCCTTCTTTTATTTGGGCGAACTCATTGAATACGACATGACTAAAAAGATTTTTACCAGTCCGTCAAAGATTGAGACCCAAAACTACATTACCGGCCGTTTCGGATAGCTGACCATAACGTATATTGCACTTTCAACCCATACCGCAATGAAGCAACAAACTCAAGAATTAGAAAAACTCCGGCGCGAGGTGCAGGAGATGTGGTCGCTGGTAAACCTACAGCTCATCAAGTCCGAACAGGCCCTCTGGAACCACGATACAGAACTGGCGCGCGATGTGATGGCGCGAGAGCCCCGAATCAACGCTCGGGAGCTGAAACTCGACAGTTTATCCGAAAATTTTCTGGCACTTTTTCATCCTGTGGCGGTAGATCTCAGAATGACCCTGGCTATCATGAAAATGGCCACCAATCTGGAACGCATCGGCGACTTTGCCGATGGTATTGCCCGTTTTGTAGTGAAGTCGCAGGCTGTAGCCTCCTCAAATCTCCTGCTCAACAAACTTCAGTTACAGGTGATGTTTGCCGTAGTGCGCGACATGCTCGAACGGATTCACAACGCCCTCGACAAAGAGGATGCCCAAGTGGCCGGCAGTGTACTTGCCATGGACGACATGCTCGACGACATCAACCGCGCCGCTACCCAAATCATTGCCGATTTTATCATCGCAAACCCGGCCGATGCCGTCTACGCACTCCATCTCTACTCCATCAGCCACAAACTGGAACGCATTGGCGACCACTGCAACAACATAGCCGAAGAGATAATCTTCTTCATCGAAGCCAAGGTGCTGAAACACAGCATGAATGCGGATGATAGTCCGGAGGTGGACATAGAGCACTAAAGCAATTGTGCTTTAGTGCTCTATGTCCACCTCCGGTGCCTCGACGCGCGAACGCGCCTGGAGAAAATTGTTAACGGTAAATGGTTAATGGTTAACGGTAAACGGTTAATGGTTAACTGTAAATGGTAAATGGTTAATGGTTAATGAAAGGAAACGCGCAAGCGCGAGAAATAATATGGTAAATGCACTGACGTGCAAAATGGTTAATGGTAAATGGTAAATGATTCGATACGCGCAAGCGCGAGAAACTTATGGGCTGACGCATAAATGATTAATGGTTAATGATCTATCGCGCTTGCGCGTTTTAATGCATTAAGCATTAAGCATTAAGCATTAACCATTAACCATTAACCATTAACGTGTCAGCGCACTATTTAAGCGTTGCCAGCCACGTCTCCGACAGGAGTGAAGCTCCGGCCAATGAGGGGTGTACGCCGTCGCCGGTCCAGTGTTTGTCGGAGGCGAGGGGTTGTACTTTGTCGAAGATGCTCTGCATGGGGATGAAGAGGTCGGCGTAGGCTTTTGCAACGCGGGCTGCTGCTTCGCGGTATTCGTTGAATACGGGATACCACTGGTCGTTTACTGCACCACCGGCGGCCTTTACTGCATAAGGCTCAATACAGATCAGTTGCAGGTTGGGCAGGGCAGTGCGGGTGCGTTCGAGGAGGGCTATGTAATCTTTTTCGTAGATTTCGGGAGTTCCTTTGTAGCTGCCATTAAGGGTGTGCCAGAAGTCGTTGACCCCGATCATAATGCTCATCACAGTGGGCTTAAGCTCCAGACAATCTTTATCCCAACGTTCGGCCAGTTGGTGCACTTTGTTTCCGCTGATCCCTTTGTTATAGATGGAGAGGTTGAGGTTTGCATATTTGTTGAGCAGAAACGATGCGGTAAGAAACGGGTATCCGTTGCCGAGGGCATTTCCATTATTGGGGGCGTTATTTTGTTTGTTTCTGCCCGAATCTGTGATGGAATCGCCCTGAAAAAGAATGACATCGCCCTCGCGCAATTTGATTTTTTTCTTTGCGGCAGGTGGCATGGCGGCCGATATCAATTGGGGAAGAGAGAGGGCTGCAACGCCTCCTAAAGCTACCGTTTGCAGAAACCGACGGCGTGATGCAGAGGATGATGTTGGGGATGAGTTCATAATGAGGATTGGTTAATAATAACAGAAAAAGTAAAGTTAACAGATTTTGGTTTGATTCCGGTAAAAATCCCCTATTTTTACCTTCGTGGTCGAACACTTTTCGGATGGTTCGGATAAAGTATTCTCTAATTCTCCATTTTTATGGCAAAGCACATCTCTTCTCTCTGTTACCTCGCTTTTATCGTTCTATTTCTTTGGGTTCCTCTTCTATTGCCATTCGCATCAGCTCTGTCGGAGCCTAAAGAGGCAGTGGGGCCGGCCGGAGAAAGTGTAGTTATGGGCTTAGTCTGTGGGGTTTCGGCCTCTGAAAGTGGGGTTTCGGACTCAGACAGTGCGGTTTCGGTTTCGCTTGGGGGGAATAGTTATGCCATTCCGCCTTCCCCGGGGGTTAGAATCACCGATGAGGGGGTTACGCGCTGGAGCGATAAAGATACCCGAATTGCTCTCTTTTTCAGAGTGAATCGCGCGGGAAGTATCAGCCTGGCTTTGCGAGCACGGAGCAATGAGGGCTCTTCCAAACTTTTGGTAGAGGCAGCGGACAAACGTTTTATGGTCTCGGTGGCTTCGGCCGAATATTCGGTGATTCCCTTGGGAACGATAACGATCCATGAACCGGGTTATGTGCGGGTGGATATTTTGGCCATGGAG
>JBFWIG010000297.1:0-3415 GCA_050256115.1 Bacteroidales bacterium
TGGTTTCCCTTAAAGGAGGTGAATCCAAAATATTTTTTCAGGGACGTCGACAACAACTCTTTCATGAATCTACTGCACAAATTAATCGGTGAACCGCTTGACAAAAAACGTACCAAAACCAGCAATGGCTAATATACATCAAAAGGGATCAGATTCCATCCCTTCTTTTGAGAAGTCTCAAAAATCCGTTAGCTTTGTAGTTTAAAAGTAACCTAATTTTTGAATTTTTCACCGCCTCTTTTATCTTTTTTCTTTTTAGGAATCATACTGATTAAGGCATGAGCAAAGAACCTACCCGGGAAATGTCGTTCCTGGAGCATCTCGAAGAGTTACGCTGGCATATCATTCGTTCGTGCATTGCTTTGATTGTCTTTGGAGTTGGTGCTTTTTTGGCAAAGGGTTTCATTTTCGATATGATTCTGATGGCGCCAAAAAACCCCGAGTTTTTTACCAATCGCGTATTAGCGGGCATAGGCATATATATCAACCAAGCCAACTCTTTTAGTCTGATCAGTACCCAAATGGCAGGGCAGTTTTCGGCACACATCATGATATCGATGGTGGCCGCACTTATTATGGCGTTCCCTTATCTGATATGGGAGTTAACGCGTTTTATTATGCCTGCACTTTACCCGCAGGAACAGAAATATGCCAAGGGGGGCGTTTTTGTGATATCGGCCCTTTTTATTATGGGGGTTATGTTTGGGTATTACCTGATTGTGCCCCTCTCTATCGAGTTTTTGGGTTCCTATCAGGTGAGCGAGCAGGTGCAGAACACCATCAATCTGAACTCCTATTTTCAGATTGTGGCCTCTGTAACTCTTGCCACCGGAATTCTCTTTGAACTGCCTGTCTTTATTCTTTTTCTTACCAAAATAGGGTTGGTTACGCCCGACTATTTGGCAAAGTACCGCAAAGTGGCCTTTATCATTGCGCTGTCGCTTTCGGCCATCATCACCCCCCCCGATGTCTTCAGCCAGGTGTTGGTTACCATTCCCATTATGTTACTTTACGAAGTGAGTATCTGGATCTCGCGCAGGACCGCTAAGCGGGAGGCCGCCTCTTCGCTGCCTGCCCGAAACGCCTAGTTCATCTTTTATATATCCCGTTGTGAAGCTGAGAGGAGAAGGTTTGGTTAAAAGGTATCGTTCCAGGACTGTAGTCAAGGGCGTTTCGGTAGAGGTGAGTCAGGGTGAGATCGTGGGCCTGTTAGGGCCCAATGGCGCCGGGAAAACCACCACTTTTTACATGATTGTGGGTCTGATTACGCCCAACGAGGGGCGCATTTATCTCGACGATGTTGATATCACCACTCTGCCTGTATACCAAAGAGCGCAGCAGGGGGTGGGTTATTTAGCGCAGGAGGCCTCTGTTTTCCGCAAAATGAGCGTCGAAGACAATATCCTTTCGGTGCTGGAGATGACCCGTATGCCCAAAGATGAGCAGCATGAGCGGGTTGAGACGCTTTTAAAAGAGTTTGGGCTTGTGAAAATCAGAAAAAGCCTGGGGATTCAATTATCGGGTGGCGAACGCAGGCGTACCGAGATAGCCCGTGCACTCGCCATAAACCCCAAGTTCATTCTCCTCGACGAGCCCTTTGCCGGGGTTGACCCCATTGCCGTAGAAGACATTCAATCGATAGTAGCTACCCTGAAAGACAAGAACATCGGGATATTAATTACAGACCATAACGTACACGAAACCTTATCGATTACCGATAGAGCCTATCTCCTGTTCGAGGGTTCTATCCTTAAGGCCGGCACTGCCGAAGAACTTGCTGCCGACGAACAGGTAAGAAAAGTCTATCTGGGTAAGAACTTCGAACTTCGGTAATTCCCTTTTTGAATCCTATCCAATTTATTATCTTTGCCCGCCTCGCGGACGTGGCGTAATTGGCAGCCGCGCCAGACTTAGGATCTGGTGCCGTAAGGCATGAGGGTTCGAGTCCCTCCGTCCGCACAAAAAAGACCGCCCGCATTTCGGGCGGTCTTTTTTGTGCGGAAGGAGGGACGCGAGTGCTCTAGTGCTGCGCTTCGCGCAAGTGCACCAGAGCACTGAACACTAGAGGTCTCGAAGCGCATTGGCGCTTCGATGCACCAGAGCGCTTGCTTATCAGATGTTTATGATATTTGTGAGCCTTCGGTTGAGGTCTATCAGCCCCTCTAAGGAGTCGCCACCCCGTTGTTCGGTGGTGAGCCAGGGGCCGTAGCCAACTTCGCGGACAGCTGCCATAATGGCATTCCAGTCGTTGTCGCCTTCGGTCAGTTTTACGCCGAAGCCGGCTCCTTTTCCCTGGGTGTCGGCAATTTTTTTGCTAAACTCTTTAATGTGCAGGCGGAACATCCTCTTGCCCAGAGTTTCAATCCACTGTTCGGGCCAGCCGTATGCCAGGATATTACCGGCATCGAAATAGAATCCAACCATATCGCTTTTAAACTGATCTACATAGTTGGCGGCTTCGAGTGGGCTCAGAAGAAAGTTGTTCCACACATTTTCTATGCAGATCTTCACTTTAAGCTTTTCGGCTACGGGAACCAACTCTTTGATCTGTTCGGTCGATCGATCCCAGCACGCTTTGTAGCTGATGGTATTGTTCACCACGCCCGGTACCAGAAGGACGGCATCTGTTCCGTAGGCTTTGGCATCTTCCATGGCAACAATCATTGCCTCTGCGCCCTGACGACGGATTTCGGCATCGGCGTGCGAAAGTGGCAGAGCCCAATGTTTTGCATTGCAAACCGACGAAATCTCCAAGCCGGCCTCTTTTGCCGATTTAATGGCCTCCTCCCGATTCATATGGCTGTTGAATTCCACGCCGTGAAATCCGGCAGCCTTAATGGCAACACACTTTTCCAAGACAGTTCCGGGCATATTCACCGTGCCCCACATAATCGATTTTTTGAACGGAGAATCCTGCTGCGATGCCCCTGCATGGCTCATCAGGGGGCTTCCCAGCGAGAGCGCTCCTGCAGTGAGCAGCCCATTTTTAATAAAACTACGTCGTTCCATAGCGTATAGGGTAAGAGTTAGAGGGTTAAGCAACGGGAGTGCCGGCAACAGGGATTACCTCTTCCATTTCGGGAACGGCACCCATTTGGTAAGTCTCAGGTCCCAATTTCAAAGTTGATGCCATGATTTCATCCCAAGTGACGTCTTTTCCGGTGTAGGCAGCCATTCGGCCCATGATGGCCATAAGGGTAGAGTGGACATGTGCTTCGGCATCGTTAAGGTATTTTTCTGTGCGAATAGCGGTTACCCATCGGATATGCTCCTGCACAAAGGGATCTTTCACTGCCCATGTCTGATCGGGATCTTCGGGCTTTTGGGTGGGATATTTCCAGGCCACTGTCCCGTCGAGATTGTATATGGTGTCGAAGCAGTTGGTGTAGCCCTTTGTGCCATAAACCATTACATT
>JBFWIG010000298.1:0-3415 GCA_050256115.1 Bacteroidales bacterium
TAATTTGACGGGCAACGAAGGTGAAACCGGTACCCAACTCCAACAAAAAATACTCCAACTTATCAATCAGTTCCTGCTCCAATTCACTTTCCGAATAAACCGGCCGTTCCGCTAATCCTATAAACTCAAGGATGTATGGATCCTTTATAGCATCTTTGGGCGTTTCAAGAATTAGACCTTTCTCTGACAACTCAATAACTTTTTCTTTCTTACGGCTCAAAGACAATCGAGTATACAATGCACTGTCAAATTGACGTTGTAATTCCCTTAGGCTCCAATTATACTTAGTAGCTTCAATCTCGTAAAAACGACGTTCATGTTCGTCATCAATCCGCATTAGCTTTAAATAATGAGACCAACTCAAACCAAATTCGTCAGACGCTGTCTGACCTTTTGAATAGGTAAGAAAAAAACTGCGCATCTGTTTGATGTTTGTTGCAGAAAAACCCTTACCAAACTCTTTAGTTAACTTTTGCGACAAATCCTCTATTAGTTTTTGGCCATAATCTGCCCGATCCTTACCGAATTGCTCTTCTTCAACAATCATCCTACCGATCTCGAAACTTGCGCGTATTTGTCATTTCGCGCGCAGCGCAGCACTCGAAGCGCGCCAGTGCTTCGAAGCACCAGAGCACTTGCGCGCAGCGCAGCACCAGAGCACTATCTCTCCGCGCTTGCGCGTGCTAATTCATTAACCATTTCGCGCGCAGCGCATTAACCATTAACCATTGTTGCGCGAAGCGCAACAGACCATTAACCATTATAGAAAAAGCAGAAGGCTCACCCCCATCACCGCCATTCCTATCACCACCCCGGCCATAGAGATGTGGTGTTCGCCGTACTTTTCGGCACTCGGAAGCAGTTCGTCGAGCGAGATAAAGACCATAATGCCCGATACGGCGGCCAGCACAATGCCATTTACCGAATCGGACCAAAAGGGCATCAGGAAGAGGAAGGCAATGAGGGCGCCGATAGGTTCGGCCAGACCGGAGAGAAAAGAGAACCAGAAGGCCTTTTTTCGGCTGCCGGTAGCGTGATAAATAGGAACCGCCACCGCAATACCCTCAGGGATATTGTGGATAGCAATGGCAATCGTGATTGGAATGGCCAGCTCGAGGCTACCCAGGGCCGAAGTAAAAGCCGCAATCCCCTCGGGAAAATTGTGAATAGCCACCGAAAGCGCCACCACCATCCCGGTACGGTGCAGCGCATCCCTCTTACCCATATCCTCCACACTGTGCGCCTCGTGCGGATTACCCGATTCGGGCACCAAAAAATCGATCATAGTGATCAGCCCCATCCCCCCGAAAAAAGCCAACAGCAGATAGAGAGTGCCCAACTTCTCGCCAAAAGCCAACTCCAGCGACTCGACCGCCTGCGGAATCATCTCCATAAACGACACATAAATCATCACCCCGGCCGAAAAACCGAGCGAAGCACACAAAAACCGAGTATTAGTGCGCTTAGCAAACAGGGCAATCAAACTGCCGATGCCCGTAGACAAACCGGCAAACGTAGTAAGCGCAAAAGCAAAAAGAACCGTCTGAGAATCCATACACAAAGAGATGAATACATTAGTGCTCTAGTGCTCTAGTGCTCTAGTGCTCTAGTGCTTCAAATCGCTTAAGCGATTTGAGTGCTCTAACGAAATGATACGCGCAAGCGCGAAAATAAAGCAAAAATCCGAGCATGTAAGCGCAACCTGCAGCATTAAAGCACCCGCGCGAAGCGCAGCACTAGAGCACAAGAGCACTAGAGCACTCAAAAATAAGCTATTTTCCCTTCCCAATTTGATTTCTCGCCTAACCTACCTATTTTTGTATAGATACAGAAAATATAATATCTTGTATATGAGCAAAGTAATACACGGCTCAACCATTCTGGCGGGGCTTTCTTTACTCTCGGTGCACACAATGGAGGCTGCAGCTGCATTGGCCCCCGACACCGCGGGCAAAATGCCACAAAAGAGCACCCCCCCGGCGCAGAGACCTAACATCATCTATATCATGGCCGACGACCACGCCTTTCAGGCCATCAGCGCCTACGGAAGCCGGCTTAAAGAGGTGATGCCCACGCCCAATATAGATCGGTTGGGAAGAGAGGGAGCCCGGCTCGACCGTTGCTTTGTGACCAACTCTATCAGCACCCCCAGCCGTGCGGTAATGCTCACCGGGCAATACAGCCACAAAAACGGCGTCTACACCCTCAACGATGCACTCAGCCCCCAAAAGCCCACAGTGGCCAAAATGTTGCAGCAAGAGGGATACAAAACCGGGCTCTTCGGCAAATGGCATCTGCACTCCGAACCGGCCGGATTCGACAACTATACCGTACTCCCGGGCCAGGGACGCTACCAGGACCCCATCCTGATCTGCAAAGAGAGCCTCAACGGCGTGCCCTTTAACCAGGCCAAAGGGCAGGTTTATCCCGGCCACGAAACCGACGTAGTAACCAACCTTGCCCTCGACTTCCTGGAGCAACCCCGGGGCAACCAACCCTTCTTCTTGATGTGCCACTTCAAGGCGCCCCATCGCACCTGGATACCGGCCAAACGGTTCGAAGAGTTCCTGAAAGAGGTAGAGATCCCCGAACCGGGCAACCTGCTCGACACCTACGAAGGACGGAACCAATATATGCAGATGCTCCGCATGAGCATGGAACACTTCGTCCCCGACTACGACCTCAAAGTTGAACGCTTCCCCGAAGGGATGGACCGCGACCAGATCCGCCAATGGGCCTACCAGATCTACATGAAAGATTACCTGCGCTGCATTGCAGGCATCGACGAAAACGTGGGGCGCATCCTTACCTACCTCGACCAGAAAGGGCTTACCGAAAACACCATCGTAGTCTACACCTCCGACCAGGGCTTCTACCTGGGCGAACACGGCTGGTTCGACAAACGGCTCATGTACGAAGAGAGCCTCCGCACCCCCTTCCTGATCAGATACCCCAAAGAGATCAAGCCCAAATCGGTTAACGACGACATCACCGTAAACATCGACTTTGCCCCCACCTTCCTTGACTATGCCGGCATTCCCATCCCTCCCGAAATGCAGGGCAAAAGCATCCGGAAAAATCTGCAGGGAAAAACGCCCCGCAACTGGCGCAAAGCCATGTATTACCGCTACTGGATGCACGACGACCCCGACCACCACGTTCCGGCCATGTACGGCCTTCGTACCGATCGGTATCGCCTCACCTTTGTCTATGGCAAAGCCCTGGGCAAAACCGGAACCGGCAAGGCCGAAATGACCCCCTCCTGGGAGTTCTTCGACCTGAAAAAAGACCCCACCGAGATTCACGACCGCTACAACGACCACACCTATAAAAAAGAGAAAACCCGGCTAAAAGTGGCCCTGATGGAGCTCAAAAATGATTACTACGACACAGACAGCAACGAACCCGCCATGAA
>JBFWIG010000299.1:0-3381 GCA_050256115.1 Bacteroidales bacterium
TTGGGCTGCCGTTTAATAATAGCACTGGTACCCGAAAGGGTACCCGTTCGTTTCCATATGCCGTTGCTGTGAGTCTGCATCCAGCCAATGGGGAGGCTGTTATCCAAATCGGTGGTCATTAACCGGATAGTTTCAGGCCGCAGAATGTCGGGTATGGTGGGGTCACCATCAATAGCCGCTACAAAAAGCAACAGTTCGGTGGGGGAGGCAACCCAGGCACCCGCGCCATACAGTCCATGAATGTCGGATCCTCCGTTGCACTTCTCTACCAGTTGGCCGCTGCCATCAACGGCCGGCACCATTTCGGACTTTGCCGTCTCGTAATAGGCCACCTCGTTTGCAAAGCGTTGCTCTTTCCGGTTGTGCCCCAAATGCATATCGAAACAACCTGCCGGAGCCAACACCTCTTCGCGGATATACGATTCGTACTCTTTCCCGCTCACCTTCTCAATGACCAGCGAGAGAATGGCATAACCCAGGTTGGAGTAGGAGGTTCCCTGTCCGGGAGTGTATCCCAGCGGATAGGAGAGCTCATTGGCTACCACGGCCTCCAGGCTGAGCGGAAGAGAGACCCTCATCCTCCGGGCAATATCGAGTGTCGAAAACATAGGGTCGCCTCGTCGCAGTGAGAAGCCACCCTGATGGCGCAACAGATGTTCTACGGTTACCGAGTGATATCGCTTGTCTTTAAAATTACAGAAGAGCGAGTCGTTCAGAATGCCTTCAGGGCCAAACACCTTCCGGTTAAGCGGGAGCCGCCCCTCTTCACAGAGCTTCATGATTCCGGTAGCTGTAATCAGTTTAGAGACAGAAGCGATTCTAAAAATGTGTTGCACATCGGCCGGGATGGAGTCTTCGGCATCGGCATAGCCAAATCCTTTGCTATAGACCAATTTGCCATCTTTCATAATGGCAAGAGAGGCTCCCCTGATCTCGTTCTGCCGAAGAAAAAGGTCTATGGTCTTCTCCATTCTGCGGGTCTCTTCCAGATCGGAAAGCCGATTAGATAACAGGTGGTTTATGGGGGTGGGAGGAGGTGTGGGCGCTTCGACCAATTCAACTTCCCGGCTATTGGCCGAGATACGAAGGCCGAGCACGGCAAAGCCCGCGAGGATAAATAGTAGCCAGATAAGGAATATGTGCGAAACGCCGGGTTTAGAACTCATGCACCCTTCTTTAGAGGTTCGAAAATTGACTTATTTTACAAAAATAAAATTATTGGCCGGATATGACGGCTCTTTTCCCCATTGATTCGCGGGTCGGGGCCATTATTTAGTAATTTTTAGCATTTATAATCCGGTCTCTACTTTAACACGGTCTATTGTGCTCTCTACTACTCCCCGGGTAAGGCGGATTGCCGAAAGAAGGAGGATGACTACAATAACCCCCATCATCATCCAGATGCCGGAGGGGGCATTGGCTGCTGTAGGCACTACGGCAAGGAGGGAGGAGAGGGTTCCCATGGTAACGGCATAGAGGGGTATCAGGAGATTTTCGGTTCTGTATAAACCTTTTATCTCCCTTTTCGAGAAACCTAAAGCCAAAAGCGTTGCCAGTTCATTACCCCTTCCGGCCATATTTCGCCGAACAATGAGGGTCATGCCCAGAAATCCGAGAATCAGACCTAATCCACCCAACAACAGGAAGATGGTGAGGTAGGTGTCGGTAACGCTGTTAAACATTTTTAATCGATGGGTGGTGCTCTCTACGCGGACTCCCCAATTGGAGAGAGCCTGCTGTAAGAGGTTGAGTGTGGTTCCGTCTTCGGCATCCGGGTTGAGGATTAACTGTATGTGGCTTCCTGTCTCGGAGGGCCAAAGTTCCGAAAAGAGCCGGGCGTCCATGAGCAGGTTCCCTTGAAAAACGGAGTTTTTGAGAGCTCCGGCAATCAGTAGCACCACCTCTCTGCCCTGTTGGTCGCGGTAATGGAGGGTATCGCCCGGTGCTTTAAACAGGCCCCATTGAAGTACGGTTTGGTCGGCAACTACAGGGTAGGCTCCTTTATAACGATGTTGCATAAAGTGCCATACAGAATCGAGAGGGAGCGCATCTATAGCGCCAACAAACCCAAAATCGGAGTGTTCCAGATCGCCAACCGGCACACCCAGTACCGTGGGTTGTTGGGCCCTGTTCAGGTTCAGGCAGCTGGCATCATCGCCGGCATGCCGTAAAAGGGCCGTAAAATGGAGATCGGGAGCCAGTGAGGCCAGACCCATCCCGGCTCTAACGGAAGAGTCGTTCAAATCGTGCTGAAAAGCCACAGAGGTCTCTGCCCAGAGGTTATACCCCCCGGTTCCGGCCAAATGTTTTTTTGTGTCGTTAAATCCCTGTCGATTCAATCCTGTAGAGAAGAGAATAAACATGCCGGATGTGAGAACCCAGATTGAGAGCTGATTGCTCTTACGGTGGCGCCATAGATTCTTAGCCACCATCGTTGCCCGGTTGAGCGGTATAGGGCTGTGTGCTTTTTTGAAAACCCACAGTTGAAACAGTGAGGTAGAGAATATAAGACATAAAAGACCGCTTGTCATAAATAGGGCAGGAGAGGCAGGAAAGAAAAAGGAGGCAGCAGCACTCCCGGCAAAGAGAATTCCTGAAGCCAGGGGGAGCCTGCGGGGACTTTTTTCACGGCGACTCTCCCCTTTTTCCGGCCGTTGCTTCATCTCTCTTTGTAGCACGAACCAGGCTGAGAGCCACGATACCCCCAGCGTCACGAAAAAGCCTGTCCACAAAGAGCGGGCAGGGATATGCACCAGAAAATCTTCGGTATGAACCGCCTGATTCCACACCCCTTCCAGGGCAAAGAGCACCAGACGGTTATACAGCATTCCGGGTATAATCCCCACAGCTACCGATAGAACAATGACCCAAAAGGTCTCCTGAAGCAGCCGCTTTTGAATATGTAAATTTGTGAAGCCCAGTGCCGAAAGTAGCTTCCACTCCAATCTTCGGTCGTCGACCATCTGCACCAGCGGAAGCGATGCCAAAACCAGTGCGGCAATAATTACGAAGAAGGCCAGTGCCATAAAGAGACCTTTGAAATCGACCCCCTGTAGGGCAGAGAGGAGACCTTCACCTGCCGGCTGGTTCATTACCTGAACCCCAAAATCGGAGGGAACCAGCCATTGGTTCACGCTGCGCGTTGTCTCCGTTTGGGAGAGTTCAACCCGTAGAGAAGTGGCATTGCCAAAGCTGTTAGACCATGCAGAGGCCCCTGTTTTGTAAGCGATCAGTGCCTTGGGCGTGGTTTTATAGAGATCCCAGTAGGCCTCATCAACGGCTTCGATCCGCTCCATCCGGATGGGGAGATCACTATCCCAGTCGGTGCAATTGACAACATCCGACAATCCCGGAAATTCTGCACTCAGATGTCCGTCGCTA
>JBFWIG010000300.1:0-3379 GCA_050256115.1 Bacteroidales bacterium
ACCCCGGCAATGAACGCAAGCATTTTACCACGATAAAATAACTCTCAGAATGGCTTGGCATAGTTATCCCTACTATTATCTATTTACAATCGTTGTGTGGATTGTTGCACTTTCCAGCTGGTTCTTCGGCAACAAACCATCGCTTCGGACGGTTTGGCTTCGTTCAGGCGCAGGCTTAGGAATGGCAGTCATCGGGCTCTTTCTGATACATCTTTGGGTAGAACTGGGGCGTCCTCCCCTGCGTACAATGGGCGAAACGCGCCTGTGGTATGCCTTCTTATTACCTGCTGTCGGGCTGATAATTGATTTCCGTTGGCACTATCGCTGGCTTCTATCCTACTGCCTGGTTCTGGCCTCTGTCTTTCTGACAATTCTCCTCCTGAAACCTGATATCTTCGATCAGGCACTGATGCCGGCGCTACAGAGCATCTGGTTTGTTCCGCATGTGCTTGTCTATATGATCTCTTATGCATTTTTGGCGGCCTCGTTTATTATTGGCATCAAGGGGATATCGGACATTAAGAAGGGCAAGGAGGCACGCGAGCTGCTCCAGCTGGCCGATAATGTGGTCTATATGGGCATTGGTTTTATGACCATCGGATTCCTCTTTGGCGCTATATGGGCAAAAGAGGCTTGGGGCAACTATTGGAGCTGGGACCCGAAAGAGACTTGGGCCTTCCTAACCTGGTTTGCCTATCTGCTCTATATCCATTTTCGCCGCTATAAGCCGACACAACAATACACCGCGTGCTGGCTACTGATTCTCGCCTTTATTACCCTGATTATCTGCTGGATGGGCGTTAATTACCTACCTACCGCACAAGGAAGTATGCACGTCTATTAGGCGCCAAAATGCATTTGCCGCTGCGGTGAATCTATTCGATACACGGCAGCGGCAAATCGTATAACGGTGAAACCTGCAACAATCCCGATCAGGGCCTAAGCCTTATCCTAAGCTGTTTCCCGGAATATTCAATATTCTGTATGTGTGAGGCTTCCGGATGATCTGCTGTATTGGGCGTAATCAGTTTAACCGAGAAATGATACCTCTCCGGCATGCCGGAAAATTGACCCTTGCGACTACCGATGGTGAGCCTTTTTTGGGCCTCATTCCATTCGAAAGGAATCTCGGTAAAGCGGCCCTTCTCATAGTTATAGTTGTTGCCCTCATCATCGTAGAGTGTATAGGCACCATCGGCTCCTCCATAGATGCGGATCTCGAACGAGTCGCGCGGTGCCTCGGCCGTATGTTGCACCTCACGCCCCAATGGCACAATAGAGCCGGCCTTAACAAAGAGCGGAATCTCATCGATCGGCGCCGAAACGGTTACCTTCTCGCCACCGGCATAAACACTTCCTGTGCGGAAATCGTACCATTTTGTTGATCCGGGAAGATAAACACGCAGTTGGGTTACCCCGGGTTCGGTAACCGGGGCCACCAGAAACGACTTTCCAAACATATAGAGATAGGGTTGATTCATTGCCTCACGATCGGAGGCAAAATCCATTACCAGAGGGCGCATCATGGTAGACCCATTGCTTACATTCCACGCCTCAGAGTAGATATAGGGCATAAGCCTGTAGCGCAAATTGAGCATTTTTCGCATACGCTCCTCCACCAGGGGGCCATACTTCCACGGCTCCGTTTCGCTCATGTAGCCGTGCATGCGGAAAATGGGGTTCAGAGCACCCCACTGAAACCACCTTACCAGCAACTCATGAAAGTTGGGGTCGGTATATTGCGATTGTCCGGGACGGAAGAATCCTCCGATATCGGTGGTCCAATAAGGCAAACCGGTAATGGTAAAATTCAAACCCGCCACAATCTGACGACGATAGGTATCCCAATCACCACCAATGTCGCCCGACCAGTTGATGACCCCATATCTTTGCTGGCCCGAGAAGGCCGAACGGGTTAGAATACAGACCCGTTTATCTTGCGTAACATCCCTTTGCCCTTCATATACAGCCTGGCTTACCAATAAAGGATAGGTAAGCCGATAGAGATCGCCGGGGCCAATAAAGGTTCTTTCGCCGGTGAGTGCATCGTTTTCGGGCTCCACAGCATCCATCCACCAAGAGTCTACCCCATTATCGAACATATTCACCTTCAATGTATTCCAATACTCCTTCCGGGTGGCCGGATTGTAGTAATCTAACCATTTGGTGCCGGGAATAAAACGGTTGCGGGCCACATACTGCTTGCCGATTTCAGAATTTTTATCGGGATTAGACCATATCGAGATGTTGAAATGGGCATTCATTTTATGGATTTCGCCGATAAAGCCTGCCGGATCGGGGTATTGGGTGGCATCGAACTGAGGAACACCCCATCCCCTGCTCCCCCAGTATTGCCAGTCTTGCACGATGACATCCATGGGCAGTTTTCGCTCACGAAACGCTTTTACCGTTTCGACCAGATGTTTTGCAGAGGTATACCGTTCGCGGCATTGCCAGAAACCGTAAGCCCAACGAGGAAACATAGGAGCCGGGCCGGTTAACTTCCGATAGCTCGAGATTACCTCATCGGCCGAACCGGAGAAGAGCACATAATCGACCATTTTTGCATGAGGCGACCGAAAGGTAATGGCATCTTCCCGCTCCTTCCAAGTGATTTTCGGGGTGTTATCTGACTTGCAGATTAATTGAACCTTATGCACACCGGCTTTAAGCGTTACCAACGCACCGGCCGTAGGGGGGAGCCACATATTGCTCTGATCGATAATCGGTTTACCGTCGATAACCACATAGTGACGGTTTCCCATACCTCCCAAATCGAGGAAGAGGGAGTATTCTCCATCGCGGGGTACCGAAAAACTACCCTCATAGAGCGATTGATTTTGCGAGACTTTTTGGGTTCCGGCGGTTGTAGTTACCTCTGCTACGCGGACTCCCTGCTCGCCGCGCTCCACCTTTTGTAAGGAAACGGGCTGGTCGGCAGGATTAAAGTCGGTTAGGCCATACTGGTGCCACAACAAACCGTATCCTTTGCTAGAATAGATAAAGGGAATGGCAATCTGGCTGTTAACCTGCGTTAATCTGCGTGAAATCCCGTTAATCCGGTAGTGGCCATCCTGGAACTGACCCAACCCAAAAAGGGCTTCATCCCTATCGGAATGGAAACGCTGTTCCACAAAGTAGCAGGGCTCGCCCATAATCACATCGGAGCGGCAAATCCGGGAGCCGGCCATCTCTTGTAAAAGAGGCAGTCCCGCACCATCAAAAAACGACACAGCTCCACTCCTCTTGTCGACAATAACCGATATCTCTTTGAGTTGAATCTGCAGGCGCTGTTCCGAATCTTTCACGGAATAGGCCGGAACGGTATAGTCCTGGGTAAATACGAAAACGGGTTGTGAGGAGTCCGGAACCTCATAAT
>JBFWIG010000301.1:0-3369 GCA_050256115.1 Bacteroidales bacterium
ATCATCAGCAGGAGGTTGTGGAACATCTCCATGAAGAGGGTTCCGAAGAACATTCGGGTGAGATCTACACCTGTGCCATGCACCCGCAGATCAGGCAAAACCAACCGGGCGATTGTCCGCTTTGCGGTATGGATCTGATTCCGCTGCAGATGTCGGGGAGCGGCGATTCAGCCATTCCGCCAGAGGCCATTCAGTTTTCGGAGGAGGCCATTGCCTTGGCAAATATTCAAACCACGAGGGTGAGCAAACAAAACCCGGAAAAAGTGTTACGACTGTACGGCACCATTCAGGTGGATGAGCGGCTTTCGCAATCGCAGACGGCACATGTAGGGGGTCGGATCGAATCGCTTCATATCAATTTTACCGGCGAAACGGTAACGCAGGGCGACCCGCTTGCCACCCTCTATTCGCCCGAGTTGATGAGTGCTCAGCAGGAGTTGTTGGAGGCAGCGCGGATGCAGACGGTTCAACCCGCACTGTTGGAGGCGGCCCGGGAGAAACTCAGGTTGTGGAAAATTTCCGACGCCCAGATAGCTGCAATAGAGCAGTCGGGTAAGGTGTCGTCAACCGTCGAAATCAGGGCCAACGCCGCAGGAATTGTGGTAGAAAAAAGGGTGAATCAGGGCGATTATGTAATGCCCGGGAGCGTGCTCTTTACCTTGGCCAATCTCTCGCAGGTGTGGGCTCTGTTCGATGCCTACGAATCGGATTTGCCGTTTTTAAAAGTGGGTAACCGCGTGGATTTCACGCTACAAGCCCTTCCGGGAAAAACCTTTAGCGGGAGAATCGCTTTTATCGATCCTATGCTCGACAAGACAACCCGTACAGCCAAAGTCAGGGTCGAAACAGCCAATCCGGGTTTGCAACTTAAACCGGAGATGTATGCCAACGCCGTGATTACAGCGCCGTTACCCTCCTTTACTCATCAGATCGTTATCCCAAAGTCAGCACTATTGTGGACGGGGAAACGGTCGATTGTCTATGTAAAACAGCCCGACACAACCACTCCGGCATTTATGTTACACGAAATTGAACTCGGCCCTTCGCTCGGCGATTCGTATGTGGTGCTTTCGGGTCTGCAAGAGGGCGACGAGGTGGTGACACAGGGAACCTTTATCGTCGACGCCAGCGCACAACTCGAAGGGAAACGCAGTATGATGAACCGCACTCCATCGCTGCCTGTGGCAGGGCACGCACAACACGGCGAGGCACAACACGGCGAGGCACATGAACAGCTCATGGCCCGGAGCACTCATGCAATGCTGGGGGTAAAGGGTTTATGCGGTATGTGTAAAGAGCGGATCGAAACCACGGCAAAAGGGATACAGGGGGTTACTTCGGCCGTTTGGGATAAGGCAACAGCTACGCTGCACCTCGATTTCGACAGCACGCAGACAACGCTCGATGCAATCAGTAAGGCCATTGCCGCAGTAGGACACGATACCGACAGAGACAAAGCCGATCAGGCGGTTTACGATGCACTCCCCGGATGTTGCAAATACCGCGAATAGGTGTTACTGCAGCACTACATCCAGATAGACCGAATGGCGGCCGTAGGTGTCGTAGAAGGGTTTAAACTGCACGCCGTCGATGGCAAACTCCAGGGTAGCGGGGTTGCCGGTGATGGCTTTGCTGATATCATCGGCAGGGAGGGTTATGCGGCGCCAGTCGGTGCGGGCTTCGGGCTCCTGGGCAGCTAACAGCACGGGTCCGTAGAAGAGGCTGGCAATGTTTTGCTGATCCATCACAGGCTCCAGATAGAAGGTGAAGGGCATCTGCAGCTCTACAGTGTCGCCCGATTTCCAGTTGCGGCCGAGGGTGAGGTAGCTGCCGGGTTGGGCTGTTACCTTTTCGGTTTTTCCGTTGATCTTCACAAAAAAGCCTTTGGTGGCCCATTCCGGAACCCGGACTTTTAGGTCGAAGGTGCCGCTTCCCTCGATGGTGAGCAGGGTGCGATCCTCTTTGGGAAAGGCGGTGGTTTGGGTTACGGTGATATTTTTGTCGGTCCAGAGCAGTTTTGAGGGGATGTAGAGGTTTACGTAGAGGGCGCGATTGTCGGCACTCTTCAGGTAGATGGCATTCTGCAGTTTGGTATTGCTCTCAAGTGCAGTTCCGTTGCAGCAGGTAAAGCCCGACATATTGGCGTTCCCAAACTGTTTTACCGAACCGGCCCGCAAGGGCACGTGGTAGGTATTGGCAGGGCTGTTCTCGGCCACGGAGGCGAGGATATGGTTGTAGAGCCCCCGTTCGTAGTAGTCCATAAAAGCGGCATCCTGCTTGAAGAGGAACAGATCGCGGGTAAGTTTAAGCATGTTGTATGTGGCACAGGTCTCGTTCTGGCCTCCGGCAGCAAAGCCGTTCTCGTAGAGAGAGGAAGGCTGGGCAATAAAGCACTCGGCATTGTTGGGGTTGCGTGCACCTGCCACGCCGCCGATGCTGTACATGTAGTCGTGAGTTGCCATGTGCCAGAAGTTCTCGGCAATGTGGTAGTATTCGGGGTTGTGCAAATCGCGGTAGGTTTCCAGTGCACCTACAATTTGGGGAATGTGCTGGTTGGCATGGAGCGAACGGAACATATCCACATTCTTGGCCAGGCCGTGCGAGTGATCGGCATCGCCATAAAAGAGCCGTGTGTTGTCGAATAACCGGGCGGCTTCGAGGTAGCGCGGTTCGTTGGTGAGTCGGTAGAGTCGGGCCATGGCATCGTTCATACCCCCGTACTCGCCGGCAATGTAACGGTTCCACATACTGATTAGGGTCTCCTTGGGCAATTGACTCAACCGGGCATGCACCCAGCTGCCCATCCCCTTCACTATCTCGAGCGCTTTGGGGTTACCGCTAATCTCATAGATATCCATCAAACCGGCCAGAATCTTGTGGAGGGTGTAGTAGGGCGCCCAGATCTGTGCGTCTGATCCGCCATAGGTGGCTCCCTTTTCGAGCATGATGAATTGGTCGGGGGGGTAGGCACTGATAAACCCTTTGCCCCAGTTCCAGTAGTCGGTTCGGATGCTATCTTCGCGCAAATCTGATACATAGGCACTCTTTCCTTTGGCAGGAGGAACCGCTTTGGGATCGGCAACGGCTTCGCCACCGGCGGTTTTGGGTTGTCCCGACAGTTGCGATAAGGCATGGAGGGTGTTGACCATATACTCCATCTTGGCTGCAAAGTTGGCCTGGAGAGCAGGATCGTATCCGGCACCGGCATAGGCTTGAGCTATGGCGGTAAGGTAGTGTCCGGTGGCATGTCCGCGCAGTTTGGTTTGCTGGCTGTCCCAGCCGCCAAGGGGTTTGGCCCCTTCGGGTTGCGGCTGCCCAAAGGCGTTCCGAAACATATAGAGGAACTGGTCGGGGTTAGAAGCGGCCAGG